>NZ_WAAS01000141.1:0-16416 GCF_008806585.1 Micromonospora sp. AMSO12t | reverse complement strand
GTCGAAGTGGGGCCGGTCACCGTCGCGCAGGCGTTGCCAGGCGCGCCGGTGGAGCTCGGCGGCCGGTGCGAACGGCACCGTCACGCCGAGCGCGGCCGTGCCGTCGGGTGCGAGGTCGAACAGGGCGGCCTTCCAGCCCTCGATCGGTGCCTGCCCGCTGCCGCGCTCCAGCCACGGGCCGGGCAGGAACAGCGACCGGCCGGCCCGGGACCGGCTGGCCTCGACGACCAGGTCGGTGCCGGCCAGTTCGGCGCGGGCCGCCTTCAGCCGCGCCGGCTTCCAGCCGGTCCACTTCGCCGTGTTGCGGTCGGTCGGGTCCGGCATGGCCAGCAGCATCAGGTACACCGCCGCCGCGTCGGCGCCCAGGCCGTGCGCCCCGGCCACCTCGGCGACCAGGTCCGGCACCGACCGGGTCGGGTCCTGCGGCCACCAGGTGCCGTCCACCGCCCGCGCACCGCCGGCCGGCTCCCCCGGATCGCCGAGCAGCGCCACGAAGAGTGGGTCACGGACGAGGCGCAGCGCCACCTCGACCGGGTACGGCTTCGCGGCGTCCCCGCGCAGCGCCGGCAGGTACGGGTCCGTCCCGTCGGCGTCGAGCAGGTCCGGCCGCAGCGCGGGTGACGGCTGGCTGTCGTAGGTGGACAGGACGATGGCGCCGTACCGTTCCCAGCCGGGGCCGGTCTCCGACGGGGTGCCCGCCACCTGCCGGAACGCGGGCAGGGACACGTACTGGTCGAGGTCGAGCAGCAGGCCGGGGCTGGCCAGCCGGTTCCGGATCGCGGCCAGCGCGCCGGGCAGCGCGGCCCGGCACGCGTCCCCGGCCGGCGTGTGGTGGGCGACCCAGGCCGCCAAAGCGACCGTGGAGCGCAGCACGTGACCGGTGAAGCCCGCCGCCTTTGCGTCGACCGGCCGGGCCCGGTCGCCCCTGACCTCGAAGGCCAGGTCGGTGCTCAGCTCGGCCGAACGGGCCGGGTCGAGCAGCGCCGGCAACGCCTTCGCCGGTGCCCAGCCGGTGCGGACCGCGCGCGTCGCCTCGGCGAGCAGGTGTTCGGGCACCACCACCCGGCGCCCCAGGGCGGCGTTCCACACCGCCGCGGCGGCGGCCACGTCCGGGCCCTCGGTCCACAGCCGGGCCGGTTCCTCGGGCAGCAGCGCCGAGACCACGGCCCGCCGCAGCGTCGCCCGGGCCTCCCGCAGCACCCCGAACGCCAGCTTGACCTCCCCGACCTGCCTGATCCCGAGCGCCTTGCGCAGCTCGGCCGGCATCGTGTTCGCCGAGTCCGCGTACGGCAGGCCGGCCAGCACCAGCTTCGCGGCGGTGGGGGTGACGCCGGTCAGCTCGGCGAACTGTTCGGCCGCCTCCGGCCGCCAGGGCAGCGGGCCGCGCGCGGCCGACTCGGCGAGGAACCCGGCCAGCCAGCCGGCCGGCCGGCCGTCACCGACCGGCTCCGAGGAGTGCACCGTGTACGGCTCGGGCACGGCGAACACACCGGCCGGATCGTGGTGCAGCGCGTCGAAGAAGTAGCCGGTGGCCGTACCGCTGGAGTTGAGGACGGCGACGAACGCCCCGTCGGGCAACGGCAGGATGCCGGGCCTGGGGTAGCGGCGCGAGCCGTCCGGGTTCTTCAGCTCGTCGTCGAGCAGGTGCAGCCTGCACCGGCGCCACCGCCCCGGCTCCGCCGCCGTGCTCAGGTCGAGCCCGTCCAGCTCCGTGAGCAGGGCCCGCAGCGTCTCCCGGTGCTCGTCCGGGGTGACCGCCGCGACGGCCCGGTAGGCGACCGCGGCGACGCCCCCGAGCAGGGACCACCAGTCCGGCGTGGACGGCAGCGACGGCCCGTCGAGGTGCAGCCGCACGGCGGAGCCGTTCCCGCCCGTGGCGGAGCCGTTTCCGCCCGTGGCGGAGCCGTTTCCGCCCGTGGCGGAGCGCCGGATGGTGAACGCCTGGAACTGGGTGAAGACGCCGGTCGCGGTGCCCGCCCCGTGGGTCGAGCCGCGCAGGCCGTCCAGCGCCTCGCTGAGCTGCCGGTCGGTGGGTCCGGTCACGGTGGCCGTCGGCACCACCGCGACCGGGGCGGACAGCGACCTGGTGAGCCGCTCCGTCACCGCCTCCAGGTCGGTGCGTACCCGGGCGGCCAGCCGCAGCGCCCCGACCACCCCGGCCAGCAGGGCGTCGTGACTGAGCGCCGGCACCGTCGAGCGGACCAGCTCCACCAGCGCGTCCGTGTCGTCCTCGACGGCGGTGGTGGCGGGGCCGGAGCCGGCGCCGACCGTGGACGCGGGAACGGCGACGGGAAGGCCGGTGATGGCCTGGGTGGCCACGGTCAGCCCGGACCGCGCCGCCGCGCGGGCCGCGGCCCGTGCCGCCTCTTCGGCCAGGACGGCGCGGCGCTCGTCGAGGGCGACCTTCAGCAGCGCGGCGGCGGTCTCCCGGTCCATCCGGCGCAGGGCGGTGGAGCCGGCCGGGTCGCGGGGCAGCAGGTTGCCGAGAAACTGCCGGGCCGGCAGCGGGACCGTGCCGGGGCTGTAGTCCCGGTTGGACGGCGGTCCGGCGGCGGCCGACACCACCCCGTCCGGGTCGACCAGGACGAGGCCCTTGAGCACGGCCCGGGGCCGGTCGTCGCCGGGCAGCACCAGCGCCGCGACCGGCTCCTGGCCCGCGGCGACGGTGACGGTACGACCGACCAGGTCCGTACCGCGTACCGAACCGTCCGGCAGCGTGACCACCCGCCAGCCGAGCAGCCCGTCCACGGGGACGGCGGCCGGGGTGGCCCGGTCGGACAGGGCCGGCCGCAGCCAGCTGGCCGATTCCTGGAGGCGGCTCCCGTCGACCGGGAGGTCGGCCAGGAACCCGGGCAGGCCGCGCCGGCCATGGGTGTTGGCGACCGGGTCGTACTCGCGCCAGCCGTGGGTGTCGTCGTCCTCGCCGTGCCGGTACACCCAGTGCGAGGTGCCGTCGGTGATGACCGGCAGCTCCGACGGGACAGCGGTGTCACCGGCGTGCAGCACGCCGTCGCCGGTGGTCCGGCCGCCGCCGGCCAGCGGCAGGGTGATCTGCTTCCCGCGCGGCTGGCTGCCGTGGTGACGGCCCTGGATGAGCTGCGGTTCGCCGGGCGACGAGTGCCAGTAGCCACGCAGGTCGTAGTTGAGCGCCTTGGAACGCCAGTAGACCAGCAGTTGGCCGTCGACGTAGTGGTAGCCGGGCTGGCCCCACATGTCGCCGGCCGGGATGCGCAGGTCGTGGCGAAGCACGATGCCCTCGGCGCCGATCACGCGCACCGTGGTCGGCCCGCCCAGGATCGCGTACGGCCAGGCCTCCTGCCGGATCACCTCGACCTGCCGGTCGCCGCCGGTGACCTCCTGCCAGGCCAGCTCCCAGTCCGGCCAGCCCAGCTCGGCGAGGAGTCCGCCGCGCAGGCTGCGGGCGACGCGCTCGGCGAGGTCGACGCCGAGGGCCTGCCCGAGGCCGCCGCCCCGGCCGGGCTCGCCCGCTCCGTCGAGCTCGTCGGAGACCAGGCGCAGCGCCTCGACCGGGAGCCGGCCCAGCCAGTCCACCGACGCCGGCAGGTACGGCAGCCCGGCGGCGAACCGGTCGCGGATCCGGGCCCGCAGCCAGTCGATCAGCATCGGCCGGACGCCCGGCGTCTCGACCATCCGGCGCAGGGCGGCCTGCTGGTCGTCGAGCTGGTCGAGGCCCCGGCGCAGGGCGCCGGTGAACCGGTC
Organism: Micromonospora sp. AMSO12t; assembly: GCF_008806585.1. Lineage (NCBI taxonomy): Bacteria > Bacillati > Actinomycetota > Actinomycetes > Micromonosporales > Micromonosporaceae > Micromonospora > Micromonospora sp. AMSO12t. The sequence goes on along the minus strand of NZ_WAAS01000141.1, from coordinate 12,696 downwards.
GTCGCCCGCCACGGCGAGCAGATCGCGCTCTCCCCCGCGCTTGACCCAGTTCGCCAGGTCCAGGGCCTCGTGCTCCTTCGGCGCGGCCACCGGCAGGTCGAGGGCGAGCAGCAGGTCGAGCAGTTCCAGGTCCCCGTCCGCGCCGAGGGTCTCGCCGCTGTCGGCCAGCTCGACGCGCAGCCGGTCCGCCATCCGCTCGACGAGCGGGTACAGCTGCGGCAGCCGACGGCGGTGGTGGCCGGAGTTGACCCGGCCCACGAAGCGGCGCAGCCAGCCGACGGAGCCGTCCTGCGGGCGGGCCGGGTCCGGCACGTCCGCGTCGGACAGCCCGGCGAGCGCACCGGTGTCGGTCAGCAGGGCCAGCCACGTGACCAGGTCGTCCCGGTCGGCGGGCATCAGGTCGAGCAGGCTGCCGCGGATCGCCGGGTCACGGCCGGCCAGCGCCGTCACCGCCGGCAGGTGCGCCTTCCACCAGCCGGCCGGCGCCTCGGCGGCCACCGGCAACCGGAGCAGCTCGGTCAGGTAGGCCGCCTCGCGCTCGGCGACGGCGGCCGCGCCGGCCTTACCGGCGGCCTTGGTGGCGGCCCGGACCAGCCGGTTCACCACGCCGGCCGACTGGGTGGACGGAACCACGCCGGCGGTCGCGGCCCGCAGCGCCAGCCGGCAGAACCGCTCCAGCGCCTCGCCTGCCGGCAACTGGGCGGACAGCTCCTTGGCGTAGCCCGCCAACGCGGTCGCGGACACGACCTTGGCCGAGGCGAACTCCACGTAGACCTCGTCCAGCCGGTTCAGGTCGACCGGCAGGCCGTGCTGCGCCTCCGCCTTACGCGCCTTGTTGAACAGCTGCGTCGCGTACGCGTCCTGCCCGGCGGCCAGGAACACCCGCGCCGCCTGCTCGAAGAACGTCGGCAGGAAGTGCGGCAGCGTGCGGGCGAGCCGGTCGGCGATGCTCTGGTGCCCGTCCAGGGCGGCCTTCGGCCGCGACCGCACCTGCTTGGCCAGCTTCTGCAACTCCGGCACCACCGCCAACGCATGCCGGCCGTCCGCCGGGTGGTGCACCAGCACCCACTCGGGGAACGCCAGCGGCCGGCGGGGGCCCAGCCCGACGACGACCGGCTCGGCGCCCGGCTTCAGGCCGAGGAACTCGACGGCGATGTCCTCGCCCTCGCCGAGTGCGGCGTCGACCAGGCGGACCACCGGTCGGTCGCCGAGGACCGGGTGCCGGTAGGTGCGGGCGGTGAGGGGCACCGCCCGGTCGCCGGCCCCGGCGGTGTCGGCCGGCAGCACCGCGCCGGCGGTCAGCAGGCTCTCGACCGAGCCGTCGCCGGTGGTCGTCGTCATCCCGGTCACGCCTTCTTCCCCGTTCCGGTCACGGCACCGGACAGGGCCGTCGCCATTCGCATTCCTTCCGACCAGGCCACCGGCCCGACCTCGGTCAACCGCAACGTCGGGCCGTCCACCGCCGACCAGGAGAGGTTGCCCAGGGTCGCCTCGGAGTCCCAGTAGTCCTCGTCGAACCGCATGGCGGCCTCGACCGTGCGGCCTGCCTCCCAGATCCGGCACCTGACCTGCGAGCCGGAGACCCGGAAGCCGAGCGTGGCGGCCCGGGCGGCGAGCCGGTTGGGGACCGTGGTGCCGCGGAAGTCGGTGATGGCCGTGTCGCGCTGCTTCAGCACGTCGGGCTTGCCCCAGGTGCCCCGGTGCAGTTGCTCGATCCGCTGGGTGACGTCCAGTTCGTCGGCGAACTCGCGCAGGTCGGGCAGGTCGGGCAGGCGCACCGGGTGCGGCAGCGTGGCGGTCGCCGGCGAGAGCCGGACGGTGTCCCCGTCGAGGTTGACCACGCGGAGGTCGCCGGTGTCGGTGACGTCGCGCAGGAAGCCCGGCTCGGCCGGGTCGTCCCCGAGGACCACGAGGTCGCGCAGCGCGTCCTGCCAGGCCGGGTCCGGCCAGACCCGGGCCAGCAGCCCCGTCGGCACCGGCAGCGAGGACACCACCCAGGCGTCGACCCGGGCCAGGCATTCGGCGGCGTGCCGGTCCAGCCACTGGGCGAGCTGGCGCAGCCGGTCCACCTCGGGGTCGTCACGCAGCGCCTTCGGCAACGTCTTCAGGGGACGGCCACCGGCGCGCGGGCCGGTGGACCGGGCCGCCACCTTTCCGTCCACGAGGGAGATCTCGTACGAGTCTCCCACCGGTAGCCAGGCCATCAGGAATACCCTCCGCAGTGGCAGAACAGCCAGATTTCGTGAGGAATCGGCCGTGATCGACAACGAGGGCACGCTAACAGTAGTGACCGACACGACAGCGACCCATCGGCCGAGCAGCCGAGGCCCGGTCAGCGGGACGAGCGGACGCGATCCGCGGAAGCCGCAGGTCCGGGCGGTCCGAGCGCACCGCGAACGGTCAGTCGCGGCCCCGACGGGAGAAGATGTGATGACCTAGGTCACACCAGCCGGCCGGCGGCCGGCGGGCGGCGGCCGGCGTCTGCGTCCGCATCGACACGTCGGCTGATCGGTAGCGCGAGCGCCGGTGGGTGCGGCCCGGTGGCGCTCAGGCCGGATCACGATGTCGGCGCGCCGCCGTGGTGGTCGAGCACCTTGCCGAGCAACGCGACCAGGGCCTGCCGTTCGGCGGCCGACAGTGGGGCGAGCAACTCGTCCTGCACGTCGTCGAGCGCGCGGTCCAGCCGCCGCAGCTGTCGCACGCCCGCCTCGGTGCTGCTGACGATGTTGCGTCGGCGGTCCGCCGGGTCGGCGCTGCGCTCGACGAAGCCCTCCCCCTCCAGCTCGGTCACGGCCGCGACGACGTCGCTGCGGTCCATGCGGCAGCGCCGCCCCAGCTCCGCCTGGCTCGCGGGACCGAACTCCTGCAACGCCGCGAGCACCCGATAGTGGTAGCCCCGTGCGCCTGCGGTGGCGAACCCCTGGGCGACGAGCCGCCGCGCGTGCACCGCGGTCTGCGTGATCAGCCAGCTCGCCTTCGTGGCGAGACGATCCGGTGTCGGTTCCACGGGTGACCACGCTAACAGGCCGTTGGCCGCGCCAACGATCTGCCATATCGTTGGCGTCACCAACGATATGGAGAATGAGATGTCACCCGTGACCGACCGCACCGAGATCGCCGAACTCGTCGCCCGGCTCGCCCAGGCACTGGACGAGCGGCGCTTCGAGGACCTGCGGGGCGTCTATGCCCCGGACGCCGAGACCAGCAGCCCGCGCGGGGCCCTGCACGGCATCGACGACATCGTCGACGTCCTACGGCGGACCAGCCCCGAGGAGGAGTCGACCCAGCACCTCAACACCGACGTGGTGGTGGATCTCGACGGCGACCACGCCGAGGTCGGCACCCATCAGCTCGTGTACTTCTTCCGCCGGGGCGAGGCGCCGCACCGGGTCGCCGGTGTCCAGGCCCGCTACACCGCCACGCGTACGCCGACCGGCTGGCGCTTCGCGCGGGCCCGGATCTCCCCGCTCTGGCAGCACGTCTCGTAGGCGCCACGAACGGAGCCACCTCGCCGCCGGCGGCGAGGTGGCCGGCGGCCCGGCAGCCGTCGAATACTCGGCTGCGCACGACGCGGCCCGCCCCTAGGCTCCCGAGCTACGCGCCGTCGAGGCGTGCTGTCGACAGCGGTCACACCGCCGATCGGAGATGCGCAGGAGATGACGAGTCAACTGTTCGCGCTCAGCTTCGACGCGAACCAACCCCTGCGGCTCGCCCGGTTCTGGTCCGGGGTCCTGGGCTGGGACGTGGCCGACGACCCACACGACGGTGTCGCGCTGCTGCCCGGTGACGACACCGGGTTCCGGATCCGTTTCCTTCCGACCGGGAGACCGAAGGTCGGCCCGAACCCGATGCACTTCGACCTGACGAGCACATCCCTCGAAGACCAGCGGCAGACGGTGGCCCGGGCGCTGGAACTCGGCGCGGAGCACATCGACGTCGGCCAACGGCCCGAAGAGGGTCACATCGTGCTCGCCGATCCCGACGGCAACGAGTTCTGCGTCATCGCGCCGGGCAACAACTTCCTCGCCGACTGCGGATTCGTCGGGGCGCTGGCCTGCGACGGCTCGCAGGAGGTCGGCTACTTCTGGAGCGAGGCGCTGGGGTGGCCGCTGGTCTGGGACCAGGACCAGGAGACCGCGATCCGTTCACCGCTCGGCGGCCCGAAGATCACGTGGGGTGGTCCACCCCTGAATCCGAAGACAGGCAAGCAACGACTGCACTTCGACCTCGCTCCGCCTGCGGACGGCGACCAGCAGACGGAGGTCGACCGGCTGCTCTCCCTCGGGGCCACCCGGATCGACATCGGCCAGGGCGAGGTCAGCTGGGTGGTCATGGCCGACCCCGACGGCAACGAGTTCTGCGTGCTGACGCCCCGTTAGCCACCCCCGGGCGCCCGTCGCCGGGTCGGCTGCACGGACGACCGGGGACCGGCATGGTCAGCGACTTTCGGCTGCCACGGTGCGCCGGGACGGCAGCGGTCGGCGGCCGTCCCGGCGGAACTACCGGTTCAGCAGGTGGTGTTGCGGGCCGGGACCCAGCCGTCCACGGACGGGTTCTCAGCGCCGTGACCGTAGATCCAGGCGTCGTCGTCGACCGCCGAGACCTGACCGTGCCAGCGGAACCCGCGGCCGGCAGTCAGGGTGAGCAGCACGTGGCTGTGCGGCGCGGCGCGCAGCCAGGTGTTCTCCCGGAGGTTGCAGACGATGCCCCACGCGTCGCTCGCCGAGGCCGGCGCGGCCACCACAGCCGTACCGGAGAAGACGACGGTCGCGACCGTCAGGATGTGCAGAAGGCGGCGTTTCACTCGCGTCCCTTCGACTGTGGATGATGACGGCCTCCGATTGTGGTCGATGGGTACGCCGCCGACGCCACGGGGGGCAGCATCACGTCGGCGCACCGCTCGGCAGCCGCCGCTCAGTGGAAGGAGTCGTAGAAGTCGTTCAGCACGTCGTGCACGTTGTCCCGGTCGAACTTCTCGATGCCCAGGATCAGGGCCAGCAGTTGCGCCGTGTCCTTGGGGATCTGGCACTTCGCCTCGGCGACGAGTTCGTCGAGCATCCAGTGCAGGAGCTGGGCGACGGGCGTCCGGGCGGCGAGGTCGGAGTTGATGGTGAACCGGATGGTGCCGTCCGCGTTGATGACCGTCGAGTGGTTCAGCATCTTCGGCTCGACCCGCACCACCAGCCGCCCCTCCGCCCGCATCAGCGCCAACATGGCCGCGTGCAGCGCCTCCATGTACGCCCCGATCAACGGCGCGTACGCCCGGTCCTGCGGCAGGTCGGTGAGCACGAGAGCGACCGGCTTGGGCAGGTCGGTCCTGGTGAAGTCGAGGCGGGTGAAGTCGTAGGTGCGCACCCACGCGCGGGTGATGCGGGACGCGAGCACGGTGTGCAGCGAGTCCAGCCGGGGCGCGGCGCGTCCCCGCATGGCGGCCACCTGCGCGTCGGTGGGGAACGGGCCACCCTGGCCCAACGCCTCGCAGACGGTCTGCTCGAAGTTGGCGGCGTTCTGCAGGGCGATCTGGCCCTGCAGGTAGTAGGCGGCGTTGCGGTGGCGGTAGACGATGTCGACCGTCGGATTGTCCGCCAGGATGTGCGTGCCCTCGTGAGCGAGCGTGGCGGCGAGCTCCCACAGGTGCATCGTGCCGTCGAGCGCGGAGCGCCCCACGTTGATGATGGCGGTGTCACCCTGACCGCTGGCCAGTGCGCCCATCCCGTCGGGCAACGACAGGTTGCACACGAATCCCGACCGGCGGCCGTCGGTGCGCTCGAGCACTGCCCGCAGGGCCGTGACCGTCTGCGCGAAACGCGCCTTGGCCACCGACGAGGTGGACCCGAACAGACGCGCGAACGCGGTGTTGACGGCGACGTGCGTGGGGCTCTTGTCGTCGTTCATGACGTCGACGATCCTGGCCTTCAGTTCGTCCACAGCGGCGACGAGATACGGGTTGCCGACGGCGGAGGGCACGACCCCGTCGAGCGAGTCCTGCACCTCCTTGAACAGCGTGGCCGCCTGGTGCATCGTCGCGCCGCGTTCCGAGATCTGTTGCAGCCAGGTCCCGACGGCCAGGGCGGCGACCTTGTCGAGCCGGGCGGTCAACTGCTCGCGGCGCAGCCCTGCCGGCAGTGCCCCGACGACGGGGCGCAGCCGCTGCAGTTCGCACGCCATCAGCACCCGGTAGGTCTGGAAGACCTCGCGCCGGCCGAGATCGAGTGCCTTCCTGGTCGCTTCGTCGGGAAACGGGAACATGTGGAGGGCTCCTTCGCTCGCCGGCCCGGCCCGGTCGGCCGAACGCCCGCAGAGAGGTAGCACCCGAAGGGCCGTGGCAGTCAGTAGCGCGTCGGTCATCGGACAGTGAGTGATCCGTCGCCCGCGCTCCCGGCCGGCATGTCGCCACCGGGGTGCCGATCGGGCCGGCGAGCCCTCGCCGGAGACAAGCGTGCTTGACAATCCCGGAGGGTGTCAAGCACGCTTGTCACGACAAGGTCACTTGACATCAGGGGGTGTTCATGAAGAACGACCTCTGCGCGCTCCGGCTGGCCACCGGGCTGTCCCAGCGCGAGCTGGCCCAGGCGCTGGGCGTCTCGCGACAGACGATCAACTCGATCGAGAACGGCCGCTACGACCCCTCCCTGCCGTTGGCCATCGCCATCGCGCGCCACTTCCACCGCACCGTCGAGGAGATCTTCCATGTCGACTGATCGACACACGGACAAGCGCAGGGCCCTGGCTCTCGGCGTCGGCATGGCGATCGTGGCGCTGCTGATCGCCGTGGGCCTGCTGCTGCGCGAGCACGCTCCCGGAAACATGGGAGTGGGCTTCCTCCTGGGCGCGGCGGTCGGGCTGATCGGTGCCGCGGTGATGGCGTGGCGGCTCAACAGGCGACCGGACCGTACGACGGCCTTCGAGCGGGCGTGGTCCCAGTCGGGCGACGAGCGGGACGACGCCGTCCTCACCCGCGCCCTGGCCGTGCTCGGGCTGCTCGCGCTGCCGCTCACCGGTGCGGCGGGGATCGCGATCGGGCTCGGCGCCGCGGTCGAGATGATGCTGGCGCTGCTGATCCTGACGGAGGTCCTGGTCGGGGCGACCGCCTTCGCGGTCATCAACCGACGCAGTTGAGCGCGCATCCGAGCGCTCTGCGGCTTTCGCCGGCTTGACGGCAAGTCACGCCATCTGACATCACCCGCCAGCGCCAGATGTATCTACTCGCATCGATCGGACTCCGTAAGGGTGTCCACCCGCCCACGCCACCACCTCGGGGCGAACGGCGATCCCCCATCATCGGGAGGAAATGTGTCTACCAGACTCGCAGGAAGAGCGCGCCGTTCGACGCTCGCCCTGCTCACCGGCGCGGCACTGGCGACGCTGTTGTCCGTCACCGCGGCCGGTGCCGCACCACTGGCCGGGCCGGCGGACGGCCCCGCCACCGCCGCCGCGGTCGACGTGTACATGAAGGACACCGCCGCCGACGTGGGCCTCGAACCGCACGCGTTGAACCCGCTCTGGCAGAGCCCGGACATCAAGGTCTGCCACACCGCCATCGAGTGCGCGACCAGCCAGAACCCGATCGTCGGCCAGCGCAACTACATCTTCATCAAGCTGCGTAACCCCGGCCCGTACGGCGACAGCGTCATGGAGGAGGGCACGATCTGGGTCTACCGGACCACGCCCGGCGGCGGGGCGGGCTGGCCGGGCGCGTGGACGCAGATCGGGGCGATGGCGGTGCCGGTCTACCCGGGCGTCACCACGGTCACCATCCCGTGGGACAACGTGCCCGGCCCGGGTCACTTCTGCCTGCTGGCCCGCTGGGTCTCCGCCAACGACCCGATGACCTTCGAGGGACCGGACATCGGCGTCAACACCCGCAACAACAACAACATCGCCTGGCGCAACGTGGACTCGGTGGCGGTGACCGCCGGCGGCCTGGCGCAGATCCGGCCGTTCGCCATCGGCAACACGCTGACCCGGCCGGCCCGCAGCAGCGTGGTCTTCAGCCAGACCGGGGCACCGTTCCAGGCCGCCGGTGGCCGGCTCGTCGCCGACCTCGGACCGACCCTGTTCGAGCGCTGGGCCAAGGGCGGCAAGGCCGGCAAGGGTGTCCGCGAGGTGGGCCGCAACCAGGTCGAGATCGTCGACATCGGCCAGGCCAGCCTGGACAACCTGGAGCTCAACCCCGGTGAGCGGCTCGCCTTCTCGCTGAGCTTCACGGCGGCCGTGCCGACCCGGGAACAGACCGCCGTCAACGTGACCCAGGTCGGCCCGGACACCACCGGCGCCGCACGGGCCGACCTCGGCGGCGTGCGGTACGACATCACGGTGGTCCAGCGGGCCAAGTAACGCCCTCGAGGGGCAGGGACGGAGGTCGCGGACGGGGCCCGCGACCTCCGTTCCACCCGTCCGGCCGGTGTCCCGGGCGGTCGCCGCCTCGCCCGGTCCCGCCCGGTGTCCGCTCAGCGCAGGGTGACCCAGGCGGTCGCCACCGCGTACCCGGCGGTGCGGGCGCAGAACTGGACCGGGCCGGCGGGCGGCACCCCCATCGAGAAGTAGCCGACCGCGTCCACCGGCACCTCCTCGTAGGGGCCGACGGCGGTCCGGGCCGCCACCCGCCCGCCCCGGGCCGGTGAGAGCTGCCCGACGATGCCGGTCGGGGTCAGCTCGATCTCGACCACCACCGCACCGGTGCGGAACGTCAGCGTGCGGGCCGAGCCGGCGGAGCGGGTGGGACCGGCCGGTTCCGGGTCGCAGACCGAGTCGAAGGTCAGCTCGGCGAGGGCCAACTCGGCGTCGACGGTCCGCCAGCTGAACGCGGCGTGCGCTGCGGCCAGGAACTCCTCCGGCACCGGGCCGGAGTCCCGCAGGGCGGCCCTCAACTCGGCCAGCAGGGCGTCGTCAGCGGCTGGCGGCCACGGCTCCATCCCGGTCACCTCCGCTCCCCTCGTCACCCGGGCGCGCCCTGAGGAAAGGGGCGAGTGCCGGACAGTTCCGCAGCTTGTGCAGGCACCGGGCCTGACTCGGACCGACGCTACCCACCGGCATGCCCAACCGCGCGCCGATCTCGCGGTAGCTGACCGGCGGATCGGCCAGCAGCAGGGCCAGCAGGTCCCGGCAGCGCGGCGGCAACTGCGCGAACGCCTCCCGCAGCGCCTGCTGCCGCTCGGCGCGCAACAGGTCCTCGTCCGGGGTGACCGGGTCCACCAGCAGATGGGCGCCGACGTGCCGGTCGACCGAGTCGTCGTACGGGTCGAACGGCTGGGTCCGCCGGCCGAGGCGGAGCAGCCGGTAACACTCGCGTCGGGTGGTGGTGACCAGCCAGGCGGGCAGGGCGTTCGACTCTCGCAGCCGTCCCAGGTGCTCCACCGCGCGAAGCCAGACGGTCTGGTTGACGTCCGCCGCGTCGACCTGGTCGAGCCCGTGGGACCGGATCACCGAGAGCACCAGTGGGGTGTAGCGGCGCACCAACTCGCCCCACGCCCGCTCGTCACCGCAGGAGGCGGCGGCGACCAGCCCGACGGTGCTGCGCTCGCTCACCGGTACGACGCCCGGCGCGCCGCTGCCGACGACCTCACGCGACGAGCACGCCGTAGTCGGGATGCCAGCGGGGACCGGCGACCAGCACGGCTCGGGCCGCCTCCGCGCCGAGCCCGGCGCTGGTCATCAGCGCGGCCAGCCGGCCGGCGACGTGGCCGGTGGCGAACGAGGTGCCGGTCCAGGCCGCGAAGCCGTCGAAGTACCGGATCGGCTGGCCCGGCAGTTGCAGTCGACCCCTGACGTAGGTGCTGGTCCGGTCCCCCAGGGCACAGGCGTCCACCCACGACCCGTAGCTGCTGTACGGCGCCGGGACCGGGCCGGTGGCGCCGGCACTCACCGCGCCCACCGCCAGGACCCGGTCCAGGGCGGCCGGCCAGGCCCGCCGGCTGGTGCCGGCGTTGCCCGCCGACGCCACCACCGCCCTGCCGGGCAGCCCGGCCAGGGCGTTGACCAGCGGCAGCGGAGGCTGATCGTCCTGGGTGAAGTAGCCCAACGAGAGGTTGACGACCGACACCTGCGGGCCGAGCCGACCGAGGGCGGCGACCAGCATCTCCTCGTCGCCGACGCCGGTCGCGTTCAGCGCGGCCTCGGGATCGAGACGTACGCCCGGCGCCGCCTGCCGGACCACTCCGGCGACGAAGGTGCCGTGGCCGCCCTGGAGTGCGAGCACGTCAGCGCCGACGTAGAGGGCGTCCTCGTCGTCGACCTCGGGAAGGTAGCTGCCGGCCAACCACTGCGGATGGCGGGAACCGGCCAGCCGCCAGATGCCGGTGTCGCAGATCCCCACCGTCACCCCCGCCCCCTCACCCGCACGCGCCGGATCCGGTGCGGGCAGGGCAGCGGCGGACCGCGGCGGACCGCCCGGGTTGCCCATGATGTTGCCGAAGCCGAGCAGGGCGTGGTGCGGCTGGACCAGGGGCGCCGGCTGCCCGGGCCACTGCTTCGGGTCGCGGAGCCTGGTCACCACCGACGGGATGTCGGTCTCGGTGGCGAAGAGGAGTCGGGCCACCCCGCCGAAGCCGACGCCCTCGGTGACCGGGTGGCCGTAGCTGCGCAGCCGACCCACGACCCGCTGCACGTCGGGGTGGGCCACGAGCAACTGCCGGGGCCGGTAGAGGAACTCCCGGCCCGTGACGGCGTGGCGGCGCAGGTCGGGGTCGGCGGCCAGGGCCTCCAGGAAGACCCGCTGGTAGGTCTCGTCGGGCGACTCGCCGGCGGCGGCCGGGGCGCCGCGCCCGACGAGACCGAGCGGCGCCGCCGCGGCGGCAAGGGTGGACCAGGCCATGACCTGCCGGCGGGACAGCCCGGCGGGCGGGCGCGACGCGAAGGAGTCGTCAGACGGCACCGGTCCTCCAGGCGGTCGAAGATGCGTGGTCGGCGGCGGGCCGGGCAGCTACGGAAGCGCTCTCCGAGGCACCGGACGATTATTTCAAAGGATAGTCGAGTGTCAATTGATCGTCGGTCAGGCGACTGATGTCCGATCCGCCTCGAGGCGATTGACCGGGGAGCGCGACTGCGGGATTCTTCTTGGCATGGCCGACAGCACCGATCCCGGTGCCGTCCAGGCCCAGGCCGCACTCGACGCCGTCCAGCGCTACCCCCGCGAGGCGATCGCGATCGCCCGGCAGGTCCTCGCCGCCGGGCAGCCCGACGCCGACGAGCGGTCCACCGCCGAACGCGCCATCGGGCTGGCCCTGCGGGAACTCAACGACCTGCCGGGCGCCCTGCGGCACCTGCGCCGGGCGGTGCGGGTCACCGACTCGCCCCGGGCACGGGCACTGGCCCGGATGAGCCTCGGGTACGTCCTGGCCAACGCCGGGCGCACCGGCGCGGCGCTCCGCGCGGTGACCCTGGCACTGCCCCGACTGACCGGTGCCGACGCCGGCCGGGCCCGGATGCAGCGGGGCGTCGTGCTGCACTACCGGGGACGGTTCGACGAGGCGGTCCGGGACTACGGCATCGCGGTGGAGATCGCCCAGCGCGAGGGCGACCTGCTACTGGAGGCACGGGCGCGCAACAACCGTGGGCTGCTCAACGCCCACCGGGGCACCAGCCGGGACACCGACGACGACCTGTTCCGCTCCGCGGCCATCTTCAGCCGGCTCGGGCTCGACCTGGCCGCCGCCGACACCCGCTGGAACATCGGCATCGCCGCCGGCCAGCGCGGCGACGTCGCGGGCGCGCTGCGCAGCTTCGCCACCGTCGGCGACGAGTACCGCCGATTGTCGGTGCCCCGGCCGGCGCTGCTGTTGGACCGCTTCGAACTGCTGCTCTCCGTACCGCTGGTCGACGAGGCGGTCGAGGTCGCCACGTCCGCCGTGACGGAGCTGCGGCGGCGCGGCATGGCCTCGGATCTCGCCGAGGCGCTGCTGGCGCGGGCCCGGGCGGCGCTGCTCGCCGGTGACCTGGACACCGCCGCGACCGCCGCCGCCTCGGCCCGGGCCCGCTTCCGCCGCCAGGGACGCCGCATCTGGGCCGCCTTCGCCCGGCACGTCGAACTGCGCGCCGAGTTCGCCCGGGGCACCCGGTCGACGGCCCTGCTCACCGCCATGGTGCGCACCGCCGGGCAGCTCGACGCCACCGGCTGGCCCTCGCCGGCGCTGACCACCCGGATCGAGGCCGCCCGGCTGGCCGAGGCGATGGGCCGGCCCGCCCGGGCGGCCGAACTGCTGGCGGTGGCGGCCCGCGCGCACCGCCGGGGCACCGCGCCCCACCGGGCCCAGGGCTGGTACGCGCTCGCGCTGCGGCGCCGGCTCGACGGTGACCTGCGCGGGGCCGCCCGGGCCCTGCGCCGGGGGCTGGGGGTGCTCGACGGCCACCGGGCCTCCCTGGGCGCCACCGAGCTGCGCGCGCACAGCGGGGCGTACGGGCACGAACTCGCCGCCGAGGGACTGGACATCGCCGTGCGCACCGGCACGCCCGCCCAGGTGTTGGCCTGGGCGGAACGCTGGCGGGCCAACGCCCTGCGGATGCGCGCGGTGCAGCCGCCGCAGGACCCCGAGCTGGCCGCCGCCCTGGCCGAGCTGCGGATGGTCAGCACCGCCCTGGAGGACGCGCTGCTCGCCGGGCACCCCGGGTACGCGCTGCGGCGCAGCCAGGGCCGACTCGAACAGCGCATCCGCGAACTGGCCCGGGGGGCGGACGGCGGGGCCCGGCGAGCAGCGCGTC
>NZ_WAAS01000140.1:0-16421 GCF_008806585.1 Micromonospora sp. AMSO12t | reverse complement strand
CGCCACCTGCCCGGTCCGTGTGCCGTCCCACCTGCCTCGTGCCGTGCCGTGCCGTGCCGACGAATGGTGGACGGGTGCCGGCGCGGGTGGGCCGGTCCGGTGAACCGATCGGTCGGTCCGTCCGTACCAGTGCGCGGACGGGCGAAGGCGGAGGCGTCGCCCGGCCCGGACTCGTTTCGGACCGGACCGAGGAGACACCACGGACATGACACCGCTCAGATCCGCCCGTCGCCGACAGGGACACCGCAGCAGTCGCCTGGCGGCGCTGCTCGTCACGATCGCCGCCGGGCTCGGGGTGCTGCCCGGCGTGGCCGTCGCCGCGCCGGGCGGTCAACAGCTCAACGCGGCCGACGCCGCCCTGCTCAACGGGGTACGCCTGGCCGGTCTCTGGGAGATGCCGGCCGGGCAGCTGGCCGCCGACAAGGGGCAGAGCGCGAAGGTGCGCGAGATCGGCGCCGGCATCGCCACCGAGCACGAGGAACTGGACCGGCTCACGGTCGAGGCGGCCAACAAGCTCGGAGCGAGCATCCCGAGCGACCCGACGGCCGAGCAGAAGGGCTGGCTGACGGAGATGCAGAACGCCTCCGGCGCCCGCTTCGACCAGATCTTCGTCACCCGGCTCCGGGTCGCCCACGGCAAGATCTTCCCGGTCATCGGGGCGGTCCGCGCCAGCACCCGCGACCCGGTGATCCGCAAGCTCGCCGACGACGCCAACCGGTTCGTCCTGCACCACATGCAGATGTTGGAGAGCACCGGGCTGGTGCGCTGGCCGGAACTGCCGCCGGCCGCCCTGCCCGCCCCCGGCGACGACGGCCTGCTCGCCGCCGCCTCCGCCAACTCCGGCCCGCCGATCGGGGTCAGCAGCACGGTGGTCTGGCTGGTCTTCCTCGCCGCGCTCGGCACGGGAGGCGTCGCCACGTACCGCATCCTGCGCCGCACCTGACCACGGCGGTCCTCCCGGCGGCCACGGGCCGGGAGGCCGTCGAACCGCAGGGGATCCTGCCGCTGGCGGCCTGGCGGTGCGGCGGCCTGGCGGTGGGCGGCTTGGCGATGTGGCGGCCTGGCGGCTTAGCGGTGTGGCGGCTGGGCGGTGTGGCTGCCTGGCTGCTCGCGGCCCTGCTTTCACGGCCCTGCCGTCCGCAGCCGCCCACCGTAGTTACTTTCGGTAATCGCCAGGGGTGTCACGCCGTCGCCATCGGGCACCCGCCTCGGTCCCTTTGCTCTGCAGCCATCCACGCACCAGCTACGGACGGTGGCTGGTGCGTCGGCGGCTGCAGAGCAAAGGGGGCGTGAGGGCATTCGGCCGGCTCGGCGATCGCGAGAAGAAACCGCTGGTCAGCCTGGCTAAGCGCTGAAACGAGGCCGCTCACGCTTGGAAGCCAGGCAAATTCGACTACCGTGCGTGACATTAGCGGCCCTCCGCAAGCATCGTCACGATGAGTTACCGGCGACGGGATCCGCCCAGCGGTCGGCTGCGTGCCGGCACGACGGCGCGGCCCGCGGGCCCACACGCCCGGCACGCCCGCGCGCCCCGCACACCCGGCAGGCCCGCACGCCCGGCCCGCACGCACGCCCGGCCCGCCCGCACGCACGGCCGGCGCGACGGGCGGCCACGGCTACTCGTTGACCTCCGGGCCCAGCAGGCGAATCTCCTCGATGTCGAGGACGGCCTGCAGCTCCCGCAGGACGATGTCGTCGATCTCGTTCGTGTCCCGCAGCCTGGTGATCTCGCGCCGCTTGTGTTCGAGCACGGCCAGCCGCAGTCGCCGGTCGAGGTCCCGGGCCTGCTCCGCCGACCGGCTCTCCTCGTCGGTGGAGCGGACGTCGTCGAGGTGCTGCTCGTAGTCCGCCCGGATCCGGTCGACCGCGTCCGGCGCCGCGCCGAGCCGGTCCGCGACCTCGGGGAGCACCGCCAGCGCGGCCTCGGTGGCCCGCATCCGGGCCAGCCGCAGCTCGCCGACCCGCCGGGTGTCGCCGACCAGACCCGCCCACCCGACGACGGCGGGCAGCGTGGTGCCCTGGATCAGCATCGTCAGCAGGATGACCACGGCGGTGGTGAAGATGATCAGGTCACGCTCGTGCACACGGGTGCCGGCGGGCGTGGTCACCGGCACCGCGAGGGCGGCCGCGAGGGAGACCGCGCCCCGGAACCCCGCCCACCCGGCCGCCGTGCGCACCCGCCAGTCGACCCGCTCGTCCTGCTCCGCCGCCCGGCGATCGACGACGAGAAAGGCGAACGCCGCCAGGTGGACCCACACCATCCGGGTCAGCACGACCACGCCTGTCACCACCACCGCGATGACCAGCGCCCGCATCACCGACAGGCTGGTCACGTCGCGCAGGGCGCGCGGGATCTGCATCCCCAGGAGCACGAAGAGTCCGCCGTTGATCAGGAACGTGGCGAGGTCCCAGAAGCCGTACGCCAGCACCCGGGAGCGGGCCCGGATGACCCGGGGGGCGGCGTACGCCAGCACGAGGCCCGCGACCACCACCGCCAGGACGCCACTGGCGTGCACGAGCTCGGCGAGGAGGAACGCGACGAACGGCGTGAGGACGCTCAGCGCGCCCTCGCGCAGCGGGTCGTCGAGCCGCCGCCGGAGCAGGATCACCGCCCAGCCGACCAGCAGGCCGGCGGCGATGCCACCGGTCGACGCGAGGACGAACCGCTCGGTCAGCCCGAGCAATCCCGGCTCGGTGCCGCCCACGATCAGGCCCAACCCGACGGAGAAGAGCACCAGCGCGGTGCCGTCGTTGATCAGGCTCTCCGCGTGCAGGGTGGTCAGGATCCGGCGTGGCATCCGCTTGGCCAGGCCGGCGACCGCCGCCGCGTCGGTCGGCGCGAGCACCGCGCCGAGCACCCAGGCGGCGGCCGGGTCCACGCCGAACCGCTGCACGACGAGCGACACCGCGACCATCGTCGCCACCACCAGCCCCACCGCGAGCAACGCGATCGCGAGCAGGTTCGTGCGGATCTCGCGCAGGCTGGTGGTGATGCTCTCCTTGTAGAGGATCGCCGGCAGGAACAGCAGCAGCACCACGTCGGGCTCCAGCACCACGTGGGACAGCGGCGGCAGGAGCGCGAGCAGCGCGCCCATCGTGATGAGCAGGACGGGGGGCGCCACGCTGTACCGTCCGCCGAGGGTCGTGCCTACCAGCACCGTGACGCCCAGCACCACGATCAGTTCGAGACCGCCCACGTCGCACCCCCGTCACCGGCCGACGGCACGGTGACGGGTACGCGCCGGTCGCCTGCCGCTCCACCATCGTGGTACGGCGGTCCGGCGCGGCACCCTCGAACCCGAGAAACAGACAACATGCCCGCCGGTGTCGACGGCGGCGGCCTCGGGCACGGCACGCCGCGCGGCGCGTCAGGGGCCGGTGCCGTGCCAGGAGCGCCAGAGGGCCGCGTAGGAGCCGTCGGCCGCGACCAGTTCGTCGTGTGAGCCGATCTCGGCGATCCGGCCGTCCTCCACCACCGCCACCCGGTCGGCGTCGTGCGCCGAGAAGAGGCGGTGCGCGATGGCCACGACCGTACGGCCCTGGAGGACGGCCGCGAGGGACCGCTCCAGGTGCCGGGCGGCGCGGGGGTCGATCAGCGAGGTGGCCTCGTCCAGCACCAGGGTGTGCGGGTCGGCCAGCACCAGCCTCGCCAGCGCCAACTGCTGCGCCTGCGCGGGCGACAGCGGGTGCCCGCCGGCGCCGACCACGGTGTCCAGCCCGTCCGGCAGCCCGTCGGCCCACTCCAACGCGTCGACGGCGGTCAGCGCCGACCTCACGGCCGCCTCGTCGGCGCCCGGTCGCACCATCGCCACGTTCTCCCGCAGCGTGCCGATGAAGACGTGGTGCTCCTGGGTTACCAGGGCGACGTGCGTACGCAGCTCGGACAGGGGCAGCTCGTCGAGTCGCCGGCCGGCCACCGTGACCGAGCCGGTACGGGGCGCGTGCACCCCGGCGAGCAGCCGGCCGAGCGTGGACTTGCCGGCGCCCGAGGGGCCCACCATGGCCAGCTTCTCTCCCGGCTCCGGCAGCAGGGTCACCCCGTGCAGCACGTCCCGGCCCTCCCGGTACGCGTACCGGACGTCCCTGGCGGCGAGCCGCCGCTCCCCCGGTGGCGGAGGATCGGGCGGGCCCGCAGAGCCCGCGGCGGGCCGGGTCGGGGAGCCGGCCGGCGGGTCGGCGTCGGCCACCCCGAGCAGGCGCGCCATGGAGGCGCCGCCGACCTGCAACTCGTCCAGCCAGGAGAGCAGCCGGTCGACCGGGTCGATCAACGCCTGCACGTAGAGCGTGGCGGCGGTGACCTCGCCGAGGCTCACCCAGCCCTTCAGGTGGAACCAGCCGCCGATGATCAACGTGGCCACCACCGGCAGCACGTAGCCGATCTCGGCGATCGGGAAGAACACCGTGCGCAGCCGCAGGGTGTAGCGCTCGGCCGCGTACGACCGGCGGATGTCGGCGTCGGTGCGGGCCCGGCGGCGCGCCTGCTGCCGCAGCGCCTCCGTGGTCCGCGAACCCTCGACGGTCTCGCTGATGCCGTCGGTGATGTCGGAGTAGGCGGCGTTCTCCCGCAGGTAGCCGGCAGGCGCGCGGCGCAGGTACCAGCGGGTGCCGGCCCACAGCAGCGGCACCGCGAGCAGGCAGGGCAGCGCGAACAGCGGGTCGACCAGGAGCAGCGCGCCGACGATGAAGCAGCCGGTGACGACGGCGATCAGCGTCTCCGGCACCGCGAACCGGACCGTCCGCGACAGCGCCGAGACGTCCCGGGACGTCCTGGTGAGCAGGTCGCCCGTGCCGGCCCGTTCCACGGTGGCCAGCGGCAGCGCCAGGATCCGGTCGACGAACTCCTCGCGCAGCTCGGCCAGCACCCGCTCGCCGAGCCGGGCCGACGCCAGGTGGGCGAAGCGGACCAGCACCGACTGCACCAGCACGAACCCGGCGATCAGCAGGGCGATCCGGTCCACGGTGACGCCGGACGTGCCCCGGGAGATCCCCTCGACCAGGTCGCCGAGCAGCCACGGCGCGACCAGGCCGGCGGCGGCGGCCAGCGCGTGCAGGCCGAGCGCGACCCCGAGCGCCCTCGGATGCCGGCGGGCCAGCGTGCGGGCGTAGCGGCGCACCTGGCGCCCGTCGGCGACCGGCAGGGCGGTGGCCATCAGTCCTCCCCCCGGCTGACCGTCGCCCGGTAGCGCGGCTCGCCGTCGAGCAGTGCGGTGTGCGACCCCTCGGCCGCCACCTTGCCGTCCTCCACGAAGATCACGTGGTCGGCGCGGTGCAGCACGAGCGGGCTGGTGGTGCAGACCAGGGTGGTCCGGCCCGCCCGGGCGGCGCCGAGCCGGTCCGCGATGCGGGCCTCGGTGTGCGCGTCCACGGCGCTGGTCGGCTCCACCAGCAGCAGGATCTCCGGGTCGGCGACCAGCGCCCGGGCCAGCCGCAGCCGCTGCTGCTGGCCGCCGGAGAACTCCCGGCCGCGCTCGGCGACCGCGCTGTCCAGCCCCGCCGGCAGGGCCTCGACGATGTCGGTGGCGCTCGCCGCCGTCAGCGCCGCTTCGAGCGTCGGGTCGTCGGCCCGGTCGCGCGGGTCCAGCTCCGCGCGGAGCAGGCCGGTGAACAGGTGCGCGTCGTTGTCGGCCACCAGGATCCGCTCCCGCACCGTCGCCAGCGCCACCTCCCGCAGCGGTACGCCGTGCAGCGTCGCGTCCGAGTCGACGTACCGGCCGAGGCGGTCCACGACCGCCGCCGCGTCCTCGGGGGCGGTGGCGGCGAGCGCGGTGAACCGGCCCGGCCGTACCGTCACGCCGGAGGCCACGTCGACCAGCTCGCCGGGGCCGTCCGGCAGGGCGGTCGGGCGGGCCGGGTCGAGCAGTTCCGGGGTGAGCCGCAGCAGCCGCACCACCCGCCGGGCGGCGACGTGCCCCCGGGTCAGCTTGTCCACCGCCTCGGTGAGCTGCCGCAGCGGGCTGACCAGGAACGCCGTGTAGCCGTAGAACGCCACCAGCTCACCGGCGCTGATCTCGCCGCGCAGCGCGAACCGAGCGCCCAGCCAGGTGACCAGCACCAGGAACGCCCCCGGGAGCAGCACCTGGGCCGCCTCCAGCAGCGACTCGACGCGGGCCACCCGCAGGCCGTCGGCGCGCAGCGCCTGCGACCGCGACCGGTAGCGGGCGGAGAGCACCGGCTCGCCGCCGACGCCGCGCAGCACCCGCAGCCCGGAGACGATGTCGCCGGCCCGGGCGGTCAGCGCCCCCTCCGAGTCCCGGTACGCCTGCTGCTGCCGGTGCAGCGGCCGGATGAGCAGCCCGACGACCGCCATCAGCAGCGGCACCCCGAGCACCACGACCAGTCCGAGCGGTACGGAGGCGCCGAGCAGGAGCACCCCGACGGTCACGATCGCCACGATCGCGCCGGTGCCCCGGGCGGTGATGTCGATGGCCGCACCGATCTGGCTGATGTCGGCCGTACCGATGCTCACCACCTCGCCGGCGGACACCCGCCGGGGCAGCGCGGCGCCGAGCCGGTTCGCCGCGCCCACGGTCAACTGCACCGTCCGGTACGCCCCGGCGAGGAAGTTGTGCACCGCGCAGTAGTGCCGCAGGATCCCCGCGGCCGCCTGGAACACGCCCAGCCCGAGCAGCACCAGCCCCCAGGTGAGCAGCGCCTCCTCGTCGCGGCGGGTGAGCCCGTCGACGGCCCGGCCGACGGCCGCCGGCACCAGCGCCTGGGCGACCATCCAGACGACGCCCAGCAGGATGCCGACGGTGAGCAGCGCCTTGTGCCGGCCGGCCAGCCACACGAGGTAGCGGGTCGCCGAGCGGATGTCGGGTACGCCGGGGTCACCGGCCGGTGAGAAGCGCATGGCCCACCGACGCTAGGTGGCGGGCCGGTCACCCCGCCAACCAATTACCGCCTCGGCGTGCCGTGGCTCACGTGTCCTCCGCCCTCGGCCGGCCGGCCCGGGCTCAGCGGTCGACCTGCGTGAAGTCCCAGGAGTGCGGCGGGCGGGCCAGCAGCGTCGCCGGGGGCTCCGGCAGCGGACGCGGGTTGCTGCGCCACTTGGAGATGACCACCACCCGGTGGTCGGTGGAGGAGAACACCTCGCTGGACAGGTGCATCGGGTCGTGCTCGAACTCGGGCAGCGCGGTGTCGCACACCCAGGTGATCAGGTCCGCGGCGCCGTACGGCTCCGCCCGCGCCTCCCACATCCGCACGATCACGTCAGCCATCCTCGGGGTTCAGACGCTGACTGTCGTCAGCGGCATGGCGGAGTCGGCGGGCAGGTCCAGCCGGCTCGGCGCGACACCCGAGGCGACCAGGTGCGAGCCGAGGGCGGCGACCATCGCGCCGTTGTCCGTACAGAGCCCGGGTCGGGGCACCCGGACCCTGATGCCGTACGCGGCGGCGCGGTCCTCGGCCATCACCCGCAGCCGGGAGTTGGCCGCCACGCCCCCGCCGATCACCAGCGTCTCGACGCCGGTGGACCGGCAGGCGTCCAGCGCCTTGCGTACCAGCACGTCGCAGACCGCCTCCTGGAAGGACGCGGCCACGTCGGCGACGGGCACCGGCTCACCGGCGCGCTGCCGCGCCTCGACCCACCGGGCCACCGCCGTCTTCAGTCCGGAGAAGGAGAAGTCGTAGCGGTGGGCGGCGAGGTCCTTGGGGGCGGTCAGGCCGCGCGGGAAGCCGATGGCCGCCGGGTCGCCGGCCCGGGCCTCCCGGTCGATGTACGGGCCGCCGGGGAACGGCAGCCCGAGCAGCCGGGCCACCTTGTCGAACGCCTCGCCGGCCGCGTCGTCGATGGTGGCGCCGAGCGGGGTGACGCCCCGGGCCAGGTCGTCGACGAGCAGCAGGGAGGAGTGCCCGCCGGAGACCAGCAGGGCGATCGCCGGCTCGGGCAGCGGGCCGTGTTCCAGGGTGTCCACGGCGACGTGCGCGGCGAGGTGGTTGACGCCGTAGACCGGCTTCTCGGCGGCGAGCGCGTAGCCCTTCGCGGCGGCCACCCCCACCAGCAGCGCGCCGGCCAGCCCCGGGCCGGAGGTGACCGCGATCGCGTCGATGTCGGCGAGGGTCACCCCCGCCTCCTTCAACGCCCGGTCCATGGTCGGCACGATGGCCTCCAGGTGGGCCCGGCTGGCCACCTCGGGCACGACGCCGCCGAAGCGGGCGTGCTGCTCGACGCTGGAGGCGAGCGCGTCGGCCAGCAGGGTGTGCCCGCGTACGATGCCGACCCCGGTCTCGTCGCAGGAGGTCTCGATGCCGAGGACCAGGGGTTCGTCAGTCATCGCTCACATCCTGCGTGCGCTGCATGACCAGCGCGTCGGTGTTGCTCGGTTGGTAGTAGCCGCGCCGCACGCCGATCGGCTCGAAGCCGTACGTCGCGTAGAGCTTCTGGGCGGGGGCGTTGTCCGCCGCGACCTCCAACAGGACGCTGCGGACGCCGAGCCGGGCGGCCTCGGCGAGCAGGGCCTCCAGCAGGAGCCGGCCGACGCCGCGCCGCTGGGCGTCCCGGCGCACCGCGACGTTCTGCACCCACGCCTCGTCGGGCGGGGCCACGGCGAGCCCGGCGTAGCCGAGGAGGTCGCCGTCGTCGCCGGTGGCGACCAGGTAGAAGTGCCCGTTGGCCAGCTCGTTCCAGAACATCGCCGACGACCACTGCTCGGCGCCGAACAGGTCAGCCTCGATCGGCAGCACCTCGTCGACGTGCCACCACCGCAACCGCCCCAGCCGCACGCTCACGGCAACACCTCGGCTCGCGACTGCGGGGCTCGCAAACCCGGCTCACTCCTCGCGCTCACGGCAGCACCGGCTTGCGGGCCGTCGCCGCCACGGCGTCCGGGCGGCGCAGGTAGAGCGGGGTGAGCGCCTCCGAGGGGGCGCCGGCCCGGATGCGCTCGGCGGCCAGGGTCGCCAGCACGGCCGCGTCCGGGTAGCGGGGCTCGTCCCGCACGGGCAGGCCCAGCGCGTCCGCGTACCGGTGCGCGCCGTCGCCGACGGCGGCCGTGACGGCCAGGCCGCGGGCGCGCTCGGCGGCAACCGCCGGCGCGGACACCTCCGGGCCGACGATCCGCTGGCCCGCGCCGTCGTAGACCGCCCAGTAGATCTCCCGGCGGCGCGCGTCGCTCGCCGCCAACACCGGCTCGCCCGCGGCCGCCGGGTGACCGATGGCGTCCAGCGAGCAGACACCGTACGTCGGGACGCCCAGCACCTGGCCGATGGTGGCGGCGGTGACCAGCCCCACCCGCAGCCCGGTGAACGGGCCGGGGCCGAGCCCGGCGACGATCGCGCCCAGGTCGGCCGGGCGGGCGCCGGCCTCGGTGAGCACGGCGTCGACCTGCGGCGCGAGCAGTTCACCGTGGGCGCGGGCGTCGACCGTGCAGCGGTGCGCGCGGGTCGCGACACCGTCCGCCGCGACCGCCACCAGCGCCGCGGTCACCGCGGGGGTCGAGCTGTCCACCACCAGTACGAGCACGGTGAGCCAGCCTAGTCGCCCCTGCGGTCACCCCCGGTCACGCCCCGGCCGGGTGGGACGAGCGGCGAGCGGCTGACGGTGGCGGCGGGAGCGGCTGACGGCGGGACCGGCGGGCGGGACGAACGGCCGGGGTCAACTCGGGGTGCGGAACTTGCGCAGGAAGGCCGGCAGCAGCCAGGGGCGCCGCCCGCTGACGCGCACCTTGCCGGTGAGCAGCGCCCGGGCGCGGCTGACCCGGCCGAACATCATCAGGTTGAGCGTGCCGGGGTCGTGGTCGATCCGGGCGTCCGCCTGGGCTCCGGGGTCGGCGAACGTCATCCGCCCCCGGTGCAGCAGGAGCCGGACCGGGGCCGCGTACGCCGAGCGGAACTCGACCACGACGGGGCGTTCGCTCGGCGGCGCGCCGCCGTCGATGAGCCGCCCGTAGCCGTGCCGGACCACGCCGGCCACGAACAGCTCCATGAACAGCGCGGCGTCCCGGCCGGGGAGCGACCACGGCCGCCCGGCGACGCGGGCGACGTCGTGACCGTGGATGAGCAGCTCGTTGACCAGGTGCGCGCAGAGGCCGGCGAGGGGCACCCGGGCCCCGCCGAGCCAGGGCACCGTCTCGTCGGGGCGCTGCTCCGCGCAGACGGCCAGGAGCCGCCCGACGTCGGCCCGCAACCGGTCGGCCAGGGCCTGCGGCTCGCGCTCGGTGAGGTGCCGCAGCAGCACGTCGTTGAAGTCCGCCACCGTGTCGACGGTGACGTCCGGGAGCTGACGGTGCAGACCCGGCACCGGCAGCGGCGGGTGGTCCGGGTCCACGAGGCACGCGTAGTACCACGCCAGGGAGCCCACGTGGGCCAGCGTGTCGGCCACCGACCAGTGGGCGGTGGCCATGGCCTCGGGTGGGGTGGCGCGGACCAGGTCGAGGAAGCGGTCGGTCTGCTCCGCCAGCGCCGTCCGCGCCACCCGCCACCGCTGTTCGCTGACCGTCGCCGCCATCGCCGCCTCCCGGCTCGCCGACCGCTCGACGCACAGGCTACAACGGACGGTGACCGCGCGGTGACCGCGAAAGTGCGCAGCTGTCAGCCGGCGGAGCGCTCCCAGTCGACCGTGGGCAGGCCGGCGTCGGCGAGCGCCTTGTTGGCCGCGCTGAACGGGCGGCTGCCCAGGAAGCCGCGCGGGTTCATCGGGCTGGGGTGCCCGGCCTCCAGCACCACGTGCCGGGGGTTGGTCACCAGGGCCGCCTTCTTGCGCGCGTAGCCGCCCCAGAGCAGGAAGACCACCCGCGAGTCCATCGCGTCGAGCGCCCGGATGGTGGCGTCGGTGAACTCCTCCCAGCCGCGGTTGGCGTGCGAGCCGGGCGTCGCCTCGCGGACGGTGAGCACGGCGTTGAGCAGCAGCACGCCCTGCGCCGCCCAGCCGCTCAGGTTGCCGCCGCGCGGCTTCGGCACGCCGAGGTCCTCGCCCAGTTCCTTGAAGACGTTGCGCAACGACGGCGGCACGCTCACGCCCTCCCGCACGCTGAAGCTGAGCCCGTGGGCCTGCCCCGCCTTGTGGTAGGGATCCTGCCCGAGGATCAGCACCCGGCAGTCGGCCGGCGCGCAGAGCCG
This sequence comes from Micromonospora sp. AMSO12t, assembly GCF_008806585.1. Classification (NCBI taxonomy): domain Bacteria; kingdom Bacillati; phylum Actinomycetota; class Actinomycetes; order Micromonosporales; family Micromonosporaceae; genus Micromonospora; species Micromonospora sp. AMSO12t. The sequence goes on along the minus strand of NZ_WAAS01000140.1, from coordinate 5,366 downwards.
GTAGGCCGAGAAGAGGTCCTCGACCGGCGGGAAGACGGTGCGGGTCGCGTACTCGCCCGCGACGAACTCGGCCAGCGCGGCGGTGCGGGCCGGGTCGAGGTGCGGGGTGAGCACGGCACGCCAGTCCTCCGGCAGCAGCGCCGGCAGGTCCAGGGTGGGGGCGTCGTCGGGCATCGGCAACCTTTCGCCTGTCGGGTCCGTCCCGCGCACTCTAGGCAGCCGGTACGACAGCGCTCACCCGAGGGCGGTCAGGCGCTGCGCCCAGTCGCCGCCGACCGGTTCCAGCTCGACCACCCGGGTGTCGTCGTCGCGCCGGTCGACGCGTACCCGCAGGTGGGCGTCGACGAGCTGCTCGACCAGGCCCTCGCCCCACTCCACCACGGTCACCGACTCGTCCACCGAGGCGTCCAGGTCGAGGTCGTCGATCTCGGCGCGCGGGTCGGCGGCGTCCCCCAGCCGGTACGCGTCGGCGTGCACCAGCGCCACCGTGCCGCCCCGGGCCGGGTCGGGCCGGTGCACCCGGGCGATCACGAAGGTGGGCGAGGTGACGTCCCCGAGCACCCCGAGCCCGGCCCCGAGGCCCCGGGTCAGCGCGGTCTTGCCGGCGCCGAGCGGCCCGGTCAGCAGCAGCAGGTCGCCGGCGCGCAGCAGCCCGGCCAGCCGCCGCCCGAACTCGTGGGTGTCATCGACGGTCGGCAGCTTCACGACGTGGCTCACAACGCCTCCAGGAACCGGACCAGCGCCTCGTTGACCTCGTCGGCGTGCTCCAGCATCACCACGTGCCCGCTGTCGGAGATCTTGACGAACTCGGCGTGCGGCAGTCGCCGGACGATCTCCTCGGAGTGCGTCACGGGGGTGATCATGTCCTTGTCGCCGACGACCACCAGCACGGGGGTGTCCGCCAGCGCGGCGAGCGCCGGGAACCGGGAGTGCGTGGCCAGCGTCCGCAGGTAGCGGGTCACCGTGTCGGCGGAGGTGCGGGAGTTCATCGTCTCGACGTACGACACCAGGGCCGGGCTGGGCTGGCGGGTGCCGAAGCCGTACTTGCGGGTGAGCAGCCAGGCCACGTTGGTGGTGGACCTGCGCGCCCGGTCGATCACCGGCCCGCCGTAGCGGGTGACGTTGCCGACCATGTGCAGCACCGGCGCGCCGACCCGGCCGAGCAGGGCGGGCGCGACCAGCTTGGTCTCGGCGATCAGGCCGCCCGAGGTGGCCATCAGCACGGTGCCCACGACCCGGTCGCCGAACAGCTCCGGAAACAGCTCGGCGAACGCCATGATGGTCATTCCGCCCATCGAGTGGCCGACCAGCACCAGCGGCCCCTCCGGGGCGGTCCGGTCGATCACCTCGCGCAGCGTCCGGCCGAGCGCGGTCAGGTCGTACTCGCCGGTCTCCAGCCGCCCCGACCGGCCGTGCCCGGGCTGGTCGTAGGCGACGATCCGGTGCTCGCCCCGCTCGGCGAGCAGCTCGCGCTGGAAGTGGAAGGTGCCCATGTCCAGGCAGAAGCCGTGCACCAGCACCACGGTCGGGTTGCCGGGCACGGGCCGGGTCGGCTCCACCACCTCGACGTGGATGTCGGTGCCGTCGGGCATCTCCAGCCGGAACGAATCGTCGTACCGCTGCTCGCCGAAGACCTCCCCGGCGTACCGGTCGGTGGGGTCGGCCTTGAGCTTGCGGACCAGGGCGCGTTCGGTGGCGACGCCGGCCGCGAGCCCGGCGGCGGCGACCCCGACGGCGGCCAACGCGCCGATGGCCGCCTTGGCGTGTCCGGTACGCGGCAGCGGGATGCGGGAACGGGTCGTCACGGGCGCTCGCCGTCGTAGACGCGGGGCACCCGGGTGCTGCCGAACCGCGTGACGATCTCGTAGTTGATGGTGCCGACCGCCTCGGCCCAGTCGTCGGCGGTGGGCCCGCCGTCGGCGCCGCTGCCGAAGAGGGTGACCTCGTCGCCGGCGGCCACCGGGTCGTCGCCGCAGTCGAGCACGAACTGGTCCATGCAGACCCGGCCCGAGATCGTCCGGCGCTTGCCGCCGAGCTGCACCGGGCCGCTGTTCGAGGCGTGCCGGGGCACCCCGTCGGCGTAGCCGAGCGGCACCACCGCGAGGTTCGCCGCCCGCTCGGTGGTGTAGGTGTGCCCGTACGAGACGCCGGAGCCGGCGGGGACACGCTTGGTCAGCATCACTCGGGCGCGGGCCGTCATGGCCGGGCGCAGCCCGTAGCGCTCGCCGGCCACCGGGGAGAGGCCGTACACGGCCAGCCCGGGACGGACCAGGTCGAAGTGGGTGTCGGGCCGGGTCAGGGTGGCCGCCGAGTTCGCCAGGTGCCGGTAGCGCGGCCGAAGGCCGGCCTGTTCGGCCATGCCGATCCCCTCGTGGAAGACGGCGATCTGACGGTCGATGGTCGGGTGGCCGGGCGAGTCCGCGTACACGAAGTGGCTCCACACCCCGACGACCTCGACCAGGCCGTCGGCCTGCGCCTCGGCGGCGGCGTCGAGCAGGGCCGGCCAGTCGGCGACGGTCGCGCCGCCCCGGGCCAGCCCGGTGTCGATCTTGAGGTGCAGCCGGGCCGGCCGACCGGCGGCGTGGCCCGCCGCGACCATCTCGTCGAGCTGGGGCAGGCTGGCGACGCCGAGGTCGACCCCGGCGGCGACGCCCTCGTGCAGCGGCAGCCCGGGCGCGAGGAGCCAGGCCAGCACCGGCGCGGTGATCCCGGCCCGGCGCAGCGTGAGCGCCTCGTCCAGCGTGCAGACACCCAGCCAGTCGGCTCCGGCGTCGAGGGCGGCGCGGGCGGCCGGGACCATGCCGTGGCCGTAGCCGTCGCCCTTCACCACCGCCATCAGCTCGGCGGCGGTGCCGGACCTCAGCCGGCTCACGTTCTCGCGGATCGCGTCCAGGTCCACGCGTACCTCGGCCTGCCACATGCCCCCAGCCTACTTTCCACGCCGATCCCCCCGGCCGAGGCCGGCGCAGCCGGCAGGAGCCACCGCCGGCGCGGCCGGTGCCGCCGGCGCGGCCGGTGCGGCCGGGTCAGCCGAGGCGGGCGAGGACCGGGCGGAGGGCGTCGGCCACGTCGGGCGCCGTCACCGGCCCGCCCCGGGCCGCCTCCCGGCCGGCCAGCCCGTGCAGGTACGCGGCGGCGGCCGCCGCCCGCTCCGGGGGCAGCCCGGCCGCGAGCAGCGAGCCGAGCAGCCCGGCCAGCACGTCGCCGGTGCCGCCGGTGGCCAGCGCCGGGGTGCCGGTCGGGTTGACGTACGCCCGGCCGTCCGGCGTGCCGATCACCGTGCGGTCGCCCTTGAGCAGCACCACCGCGTTCATCCAGGCGGCCAGCCGCAGGGTGGCGGCCACCCGGTCGGCACCCGGTTCCTCCCCGCAGAGCCGAGTGAACTCGCGGTCGTGCGGGGTGACCACGATCGGGGCGTCCCGCGTGCGCAGCCGGCCGGCGAGCGAGCCGTCGACCAGCAGGGTCAGCGCGTCGGCGTCGAGCACCACCGGCACGGGGGCGGCGAGCACCGCCCGCAGCTCCGCGGCCGCCTCCTCGCCGGTGCCCAGGCCGGAGCCGCAGACCCACGCCTGCACCCGCCCGGCGTCGGCGACCCGACCGGTCGCGATCACCGACGGGTGCCGGCGCAGCACGTCGTCCCGGGCCGAGCCGGCGTAGCGGACCAGGCCGGTCGGGCCGGCCAGCGCCCCCGCGACGGAGAGCACGGCCGCGCCGGGGTAGGTCGCCGAGCCGGTCGCGACGCCCACCACGCCCCGGCTGTACTTCTCCGAGGCCGGGCCGAGCCGGGGCCACCAGTCGACGACGTCCGACCACTCGGTCACGCCCAACGCCGGGCTGCCCCGCAGCCACGGCTCCAGCCCGATGTCGACCAGCTCCACCTCACCGGCGAGCGCGGCGGCCGGGCCCACCACCAGGGCGGGCTTCAGCGCGCCGAACGCCACCGTCACGTCGGCCCGTACCGCGCTGGGGCGGCCCGACGCGGTCAACGGCACTCCCCCGGTGTCGACCGCGACCCCGCTGGGCACGTCCACGGCGATCACGGCGGCCGGTGCGCCGTCGCGCCCACGGTGCCGCACGAGGCTGGCGGCGAGTTGGTCGGCGGTGTCCCGCAGCCCGCCGTGCCCGCCGATCCCCACGATGCCGTCCAGCACCAGGTCGACGGTCCCCGGCGGCCGGTCGACGACCCGCCCGCCCGCGGCCCGCAGCGCGGCCAGCCCGGCCGCGTGCGCCCGGCCGGGGGCCAGCAGCAGCGCCGACACGGCGGCACCCCGCCGGGCCAGGTGCGCGCCGGCGAGGAGCGTGTCGCCGCCGTTGTCGCCCGAACCGACCAGCAGCAGCACCCGCGCGGCGTAGACGCCGCCCCGGTCGGCCAGCAGCAGCGCGCAGCGGCGGGCCAGCCCGGCCGCCGCGCGCTTCATCAGCGTCCCGGGCGGCAGCGTGGCCATCAGGCCCGCCTCCGCAGCGCGTACGTCCGCGACCCGCCACACCGATCTCATGCCACCCCGTCCCGTCCGACTCCCGGCGCCCCGCGACCCGGCACGCCCCCGATCACCGCTCCGCGACCACCATCGCCGAGGCGATCCCGCCGTCGTGCGACAACGAGAGATGCCAGCGGTTGACCCCGCGCTCGGTGGCCGCCGCCGCGACCGTGCCGGAGACGGTCAGCCAGGGCCGACCGTCCGGGTCCGGCACGACCTCGCAGTCGTGCCAGCTCAGGCCGGCCGGGGCGCCGAGCGCCTTGGCGACCGCCTCCTTGGCCGCGAAGCGGGCGGCCAGCGACTCGGGCGAGCGCGGGTTGCCGGAGCGGGTGCACCGCTCGGCCTCCGTGAAGAGCCGGTCGGCGAGCAGCGGTGTCCGTGCCAGGGCCTTGGCGAACCGCTCGACGAGGACGACGTCGATGCCGACAGCGACGATCACCCGCTCACCCTACCGGCGCGGGCGGCCGCAGATTAGCCCTCGGCACCGCGCGCGGCAACGCCTGTGGACGACGCGGCCGTACGCGGGCGGGCCGTCGTCCACAGGCCACGCGCGGGGGTGTGGACGACGCCTAGCGTCGCGGCCGTCGATGTTTTCGCGAGGCGGGGGGCCGAGGATGACCGAGGAGCCGTTGACCGTACGACCGGACGCGCTGCGCCGGGCCGCGCGGGGGCTCGACGACGACGCGTACCGGCTGGCGCACGGGCTGGCCGGGGCGTCCGGGCTGGTGGTGCCGGCCCCGGAGTGGTCGACCGGGGCGGCGTCGGCCGGGCTGGAGTCGGCCGTGCACGCCTGGTTCGGCGGGCTCGGCGCCCGGGTGGCCCACACGGCCGGGGCGGTCCGTTCCGCCGCCGAGGCGTACGAGGCGGTGGACGACCGGGCGGCCGGCC
>NZ_WAAS01000139.1:0-16512 GCF_008806585.1 Micromonospora sp. AMSO12t | reverse complement strand
GGGGTCCGCGCAGGTGGAGCAGGGTTCCTAGCGCCCCGGACGGGTGAAACCCGGCGGTCCGTGAACCAACATGTGGGATCAGTTGACTCATCGCGTGAGATGCGTCAGGCTTGCCGCATGTCGTCGTACCGGTCGCTGCGAGTACTTACCTGAGCGCACTCTCCACGTCGAGAGTGCGCTGGCCCCGTGCAACCTGCACGAGGGCTTTTTTGTTGCCGTCGGACCCATCGACGCCGGGCGTCGCCCCGCGTCACCCGCTCGAACAGCCGCACCCACTCCAGCCGAAGGCCTGAACCGCCATGACGAGACCCACGCCAGAGACACTCGCCCACTCCGCCCGGCGGGCCCGCACGGTCGCCGAGCCCGCGAGCGACGCCGAGCACGCCGGCGCCGCCCGCACCGCGGCCACCCCGGCCGTCCCGGGGGTACGCACACCCGCTCCGGCCCAGGTCAGCGGCGCCGGTTCGCTCGTGCGGTCCCTCGAGGCGCTCGGCGTCGACGTCGTCTTCGGCATCCCGGGCGGCGCCATCCTGCCGGCGTACGACCCGCTCTACGACTCCACCGTCCGGCACATCCTGGTCCGCCACGAGCAGGGCGCCGGGCACGCGGCGACGGGCTACGCCCAGGCGACCGGCCGGGTGGGGGTCTGCATGGCCACCTCCGGCCCCGGCGCGACGAACCTGGTCACCCCGATCGCCGACGCGTACATGGACTCGGTGCCGATCGTGGCCATCACCGGTCAGGTCGCGCGGCCCTCGATCGGCACGGACGCCTTCCAGGAGGCGGACATCCAGGGCATCACCCTGCCGGTCACCAAGCACAACTTCCTGGTGCAGGAGGCCGAGGAGATCCCCCGGGTGCTGGCCGAGGCGTTCCACCTGGCCGCCACCGGCCGGCCCGGGCCGGTCCTGGTCGACATCCCCAAGGACGTCCTCCAGGCGCCCACCACCTTCACCTGGCCGCCGACGCTGGACCTGCCCGGCTACCGCCCGACCCTGCACCCGCACGGCAAGCAGATCCGCGAGGCGGCCCGGCTGATGGCCACCGCCCGGCGCCCGGTGCTCTACATCGGTGGCGGCGTGCTGAAGGCCGGCGCCACGGAGGGGCTGCGCCGGCTGGCCGAGCAGACCGGGATCCCGGTGGTCACCACGCTGATGGCCCTCGGCGCGTTCCCCGACTCGCACCCGCAGCACCTGGGCATGCCCGGCATGCACGGCACGGTCTCCGCGGTCTACGGCCTGCAGAAGGCCGACCTGATCGTGGCCCTGGGCGCCCGCTTCGACGACCGGGTCACCGGCAAGCTGGACTCGTTCGCCCCGGACGCGGCGGTGGTGCACGCCGACATCGACCCGGCCGAGATCGGCAAGAACCGGCACGCGGACGTCCCGATCGTCGGCGACGCCCGGCACGTCATCGACGAGCTGATCGCGGCGGTGACCAACGAGCAGGCGGCCGGCCGACGCGCCGACCTCGCCGACTGGTGGACCCAGCTCGACGACCTGCGCAAGCGGTACCCGCTGGGCTACGAGGAGCCGGCCGACGGCACCCTCTCCCCGCAGTACGTGATCAAGCGGCTCGGCGAGCTCGTCGGCCCGGACGCGATCTACGTCGCGGGCGTCGGCCAGCACCAGATGTGGGCCTCGCAGTTCATCTCCTACGAGAAGCCGTACACCTGGTTGAACTCCGGCGGCCTCGGCACGATGGGCTACGCGGTGCCGGCGGCGATGGGCGCCAAGGTCGGCAAGCCCGACACGGTGGTGTGGGCGATCGACGGCGACGGCTGCTTCCAGATGACCAACCAGGAGCTGGCCACCTGCGCGCTGGAGGGCATCCCGGTCAAGATCGCCGTGATCAACAACGGCAACCTCGGCATGGTGCGGCAGTGGCAGACCCTCTTCTACGGGGAGCGCTACTCCAACACCGACCTCGGCACCCACAAGCACCGCATCCCCGACTTCCTGAAGCTCGCGGAGGCCCTCGGCTGCGTGGGCCTGCGCTGCGAGAACGCCGAGGACGTCGACGCGACCATCGCCGCCGCGATGGCCATCGACGACGCACCGGTGGTCATCGACTTCGTCGTCGGCAAGGACGCCATGGTGTGGCCGATGGTCGCCGCCGGCACCAGCAACGACGAGATCATGTTCGCCCGGGGCGTCCGCCCGGCCTTCGACGAGGATGACATCTGATGACCATGCACACCCTGAGCGTCCTGGTGGAGAACAAGCCGGGCGTCCTGGCCCGGGTCTCCGGACTGTTCTCCCGGCGCGGCTTCAACATCGACAGTCTCGCCGTCGGGGAGACCGAGAACCCGGACGTCTCGCGGATCACCATCGTGGTCAACGCCGAGTCGTCCCCGCTGGAGCAGGTCACCAAGCAGCTCAACAAGCTGGTCAACGTGCTCAAGATCGTCGAGCTGGACCCGCAGGTCTCGGTCGCCCGGGAGCTGCTCCTGGTCAAGGTGCGCGCCGACCGCGCCGCCCGGGCCCAGGTGCTGGAGACGGTGGGCCTGTTCCGGGCCCGGGTGGTCGACGTGGCGCCGGACACGCTGACCATCGAGGCCACCGGCACCCCGGACAAGCTCGACGCGCTGCTGCGCGACCTCGAACCGTTCGGGATCAAGGAGATGGTCCAGTCCGGGCTGGTGGCGATCGGGCGCGGCTCGCGCTCCATCACCGCCGGACCCTCGCTCCGGGCCGCCTGACCCCGACCCGGCCGGCGCCCCGCGCCGGCCGGGACCGCCCGACCAGTGCCGGCGCGAAGCGCCGCCTGGGACCGACACCGCACAGATCCACGACGGGCCGCCCGGGCCGCCGTACGAAAGGGAAATCATGAGCGTTGAGGTGTACTACGACGACGATGCCGACCTGGGCCTGATCCAGGGCCGCAAGGTGGCGGTGATCGGGTACGGCAGCCAGGGCCACGCCCACGCGCTGTCGCTGCGCGACTCCGGGGTCGACGTGGTGATCGGTCTGCCGGAGGCCTCCAAGAGCCGGGCCAAGGCCGAGGAGCAGGGCCTGCGGGTGCTCACGCCGGCCGACGCGGCGGCTGAGGCCGACGTCATCATGATCCTCGCGCCGGACACCGCCCAGCGCAGCATCTACGCCGAGTCGATCGCGCCGAACCTGGCCCCGGGCAAGGCGCTCTTCTTCGGCCATGGCTTCAACATCCGCTACGGCCTGATCAAGCCGCCGGCCGACGTCGACGTGGCGATGGTCGCGCCGAAGGGCCCGGGCCACCTGGTCCGCCGCCAGTACGCCGACGGCAAGGGCGTGCCCTGCCTGGTGGCCGTCGAGCAGGACGCCAGCGGCAGCGCCCTCGCGCTGGCCCTGTCGTACGCCAAGGGCATCGGCGGCACCCGGGCCGGCGTCATCCGGACCACCTTCACCGAGGAGACCGAGACCGACCTCTTCGGCGAGCAGGCGGTGCTCTGCGGCGGCGCGGCGGCGCTCGTGCAGACCGGCTTCGAGGTGCTCACCGAGGCGGGCTACGCCCCCGAGGTGGCCTACTTCGAGTGCCTGCACGAGCTGAAGCTGATCGTCGACCTCATGTACGAGGGCGGCATCGCGAAGATGCGCTACAGCATCTCCGACACGGCCGAGTACGGCGACCTCTCCCGCGGCCCGCGCGTCATCGACGCCCGGGTCAAGGAGGAGATGCGCAAGATCCTCAGCGAGGTCCAGTCCGGCGAGTTCGCCCGGGAGTGGGTGGCCGAGGACGAGGCCGGCCGGCCCAACTTCAGCAAGTGGCAGGCCGAGGGCGCGGCGCACCCGATCGAGGAGACCGGCAGCAAGCTGCGCGGCATGATGAGCTGGGTCGACCGCCCGATCACCGAGACCGCCTGACGCACACCCCCGGCGGCCCGGCCCGGGCGCTCTCCCCGGCGCCCGGACCGGGCCGCTTTCTGTGCGCACCGCCACGCCGCGCGTCGTTCACCCGCGCATCGTCACCCGTTGTGAGGGCACTCACCCCGTAGTCCGGGACATGCCGGCCGGCCGGCCCCCTACGATCGCGGGGTAGGTGCGTAGCCGGCACCTGACGGCCATGGCCCGGATCAGCGCAGGGCGCAGCGCGGCGTCCCGCAGCCCGGCCCACCTCTGACGACAACTACGAGGACCAATGACTCCTGTCGTACTGATCGCCGAAGAACTCGCCCCCGCCGCCATCGAGGTGCTCGCCCACGACTTCGACGTCCGTCACGTCGACGGCACCGACCGTCCGGCCCTGCTCTCGGCGCTCTCCGAGGCCGACGCCGTCATCGTGCGCAGTGCCACCCAGATCGACGCCGAGGCGATCGCCGCCGCGCCCCGGCTGAAGGTCGTCGCCCGGGCGGGCGTGGGTCTGGACAACGTCGAGGTGCCGGCCGCCACCGCGCGGGGCGTCATGGTCGTCAACGCTCCCACCTCCAACATCGTCTCCGCCGCCGAGCAGGCCCTCGCGCTGCTGCTCGCCGTGGCCCGCAACACCGCCAGCGCCAGCGCGGCGCTGAAGGCGGGGGAGTGGAAGCGGTCGAAGTACACCGGCGTCGAGATCCAGGGCAAGACCGTCGGCGTGGTCGGCCTCGGCCGCATCGGCGTGCTCTTCGCCCAGCGGATCGCCGCCTTCGGCACCCGGCTGATCGCGTACGACCCCTACATCCAGCCGGCCCGCGCGGCCCAGCTCGGCGTCCGCCTGGTGGGCCTGGAGGAGCTGCTGCGGGAGAGCGACTTCATCTCGATCCACCTGCCGAAGACCCCGGAGACCGTGGGCCTGATCGGCGAGAAGGAGCTGGCCGTCGTCAAGCCCGGCGTCCGGATCGTCAACGCCGCCCGGGGCGGGCTCGTCGACGAGCAGGCCCTGGCCGACGCGATCGCCGAGGGCCGGGTCGCCGGCGCGGGCGTGGACGTCTACGCCAAGGAGCCCTGCACCTCCTCGCCGCTGTTCGCGTTCGACAACGTGGTCGCCACCCCGCACCTGGGCGCCTCCACCGGCGAGGCGCAGGACAAGGCCGGCTTGGCCGTGGCCAAGAGCGTGAAGCTGGCGTTGCAGGGCGAGTTCGTGCCGGACGCCGTGAACGTGCAGGCCGGCGGCGTGGTCGCCGAGGACGTACGCCCGCTGCTGCCGCTGGCCGAGAAGCTCGGCCGGGCCTTCACCGCCGTCGCGGGCGGGGTCGCCGCCAGCGTCACCGTCGAGGTGCGCGGCGAGATCGTCAACCACGACGTGTCGGTGCTGAAGCTCGCCGCCACCAAGGGGCTGTTCAGCTCGGTGGTCGAGGAGCAGGTCACCTACGTCAACGCGCCGCACCTGGCCGCCGAGCGCGGCGTCGAGGTCACGCTGGTCGCCCAGTCCGACGCGGTCGACCACCCCAGCCTGGTCACCGTCCGCGGCGCGCTGCCCGACGGCCGTACGGTCAGCGTCTCCGGCACGGTGACCACCGCCGGCGGCCGCGACGTCCTCAAGCTCACCGAGGTCGACGGCTTCGACGTGGAGATCGGCGCGGAGGGCATCCTGGTCTTCCTGCGCTACGTCGACCGCCCGGGCGTGGTCGGCACGGTCGGGACGCTGCTCGGCGAGGCCGGCGTCAACATCGCGGCGATGCAGGTGGCCCGCCGCGAGGCCGGCGGCGAGACCCTGATGACCCTCACGGTCGACCAGGCGCTCGGCGCGGACCTGCTCACCTCGGCGGCGGAGTCGATCGGCGCGGTCGCGGCCAGCGCGGCGGACCTGCGCGACGAGTGACCTGGGCGCACGACAGCGGGGGCCCGGCGATCCGCCGGGCCCCTCGTCGTGTCCGGGGAATGGTCAGCCGGGCAGCCGGGCCGGCGGCGGGTAGACCGAGCCGTCCTGTGCGTCGAAGAGCATCAGGTCGTACGCACCGGCCAGCCGTTCGATGTCGAGCAGCACCTGGTCCTCGCAGGTCGGGTGCAGGTTCAGCTCGATGTGGTCGCTGGCCGCGTGCAGCGGCGCCACCGCCCACGGGGTGCCGGGGCCGGCCGGCCGGTCCGGATAGCTGCCGGTGATGGCGCGGTAGAACGCCACCAGCCGCGGGTCCGGGTACCGGTCGACGTGCTGTCCCTGCCGGCACCGCAGCACCGCCGCCCGCACGTCCTCGGGTGTCGCCCCGTCCGCCAGGGCCCACACGCTCAGATCGAAACTCACGGCGGACAGCGTGCCATCCGCCGTTCGCCGCGTCGAAATCGGCCCGCCGGCCCGGATCGGCACGCTCCAGTCACGACGGTCCGCTGTGGAGACCCTTGCGTTGAGTTGCGTCGATTCGCTAGCGTATCGGTGCGGTCACTGGCCGAGCTCGCGGCGTGGGCCCGTCTTCGGGTGACGAGGTCGACGTCGGGCCGACCGGCCCGCACCCCTCGATTGCGCGAGCCACGCGCACTCGTCGCTGACCGGCCCTCACGGTCGTTGCCGAGACCGTGGGGGCCGATCGCGCGTCCGGCCCACTCGCCGGGCCGACGCGGGACCGGCTCAGCGGCGGTGGGCGAAGAGCACGCGGTAGTCCGACCCGTCGCGGAACCAGTCCAGGCCGGCCGGCCCGGCGGCGTAGAGCGCGGTGGCGTAGGCGTCGGCGACGGCGAGGTCCGGCCCGACGACCGTCGCGGCGACCAGCTGGTCGGCGGGCTCCCCGGTGTGCGGGTCCACCACGTGCCCCTGCCGGCCGCTCACCCCCGAGGTGCCGACCGCGCCCGCGGTCATCTCCAGCACGAGTGGCGCCCGGTGCTGGTCCGTCGGGTGGTGCACCGCCACCCGCCACGGGCCGCCGTGCGCCGCGTGCCCGCGGACGACCAGGTCGGCGCCGCTGAGCACGGCGTAGTCGTGGATGCCGGCGGCGCGCAGCCGGGCGGCGGCCCGCTCCACCGCCCACCCGCCGAGCAGGCCGCCGGGGTCGAAGCCGCCGGGCACCGCCCAGGCGTCGAACCAGCCGTCGGTGGCCGCCCGCATCGCCGCGCAGCGGTCCACCAGGTCGGCCAGCGGCGGGTACGAGTCGGGGTTGATCTCGCCCCGGCGCAGCCGGGAGACCAGGCTCTCCGGCCGGGTCGGGCCGTAGGTGAGGTCGATGGCCCGCAGTTCCGCCACCGCGTCCCGCAGCGCCTCCCCGACACCGCGACGGCCCAGCCACTCGGGGGCGTTGAGCAGCAGCGAGTATTCCGCCGTGGAGGTCCGCACGGCGTGCTGGACGGCGATGCGGTCCTCGCCGACCGCGCCGGGCCGGTCCACGCGGTGACTGCGGGCGCCCAGCCGCAGGTCCGGCCGGCGCGGCTGGAAGGCCGACTGGTCCACCCATCGGGTCCGTGGCTGCTGGTCGATCCGCATGGCACTGCTCCCTCGCTGACGCCGGCCGCGTCCTCGCGGCCTCCGTCACGGGCCCCCGTTGACCCGCTCGTCATCACGCTAGGCAGCGGAGATGACCCCCCCATGAATGCCACCTGGGAGGATCCTGTGCATCCTCCTTTCCCGCATTATGGAAGGTCCGTACCGGGAGGCGGGACGGCGGCGTACGGTCGGACGAAACGGCGAGGCGAGGGAGCACAGGGACGTGGCACGGATCGCGGTGGTGGCCGGGGACGGGATCGGACCCGAGGTGGTCGCGCAGGCCCTGAAGGTCATCGACGCCGTGCTGCCGGGGGTGGACGCCACCGAGTACGACCTCGGCGCCGCCCGCTGGCACCGCACCGGCGAGGTGCTGCCCGACTCGGTGCTCACCGAGCTGGCCGGGCACGACGCGATCCTGCTCGGCGCGGTCGGCGACCCGACCGTGCCGCCGGGCGTGCTGGAGCGGGGCCTGCTGCTCAAGCTGCGCTTCGCCTTCGACCAGTACGTCAACCTGCGCCCGTCGCGGCTCTGGCCCGGCGTGGCCGGGCCGCTGGCGAGCGTCAAGCCCGGCGAGGTCGACCTGGTGGTCGTCCGCGAGGGCACCGAGGGCCTCTACGCCGGCGCCGGCGGCGCGCTGCACCGGGACACCCCGGCGGAGGTAGCCACCGAGGAGAGCCTGAACACCCGGCACGGCGTGGAGCGGGTGATCCGCGACGCCTTCGCCCGCGCCGCGCGCCGGGAGCGGCGCAAGGTCACCCTCGTGCACAAGACCAACGTGCTCACCCACGCCGGATCGTTGTGGGCGCGCGCGTTCGAGGCCGTGGCGGCCGAGCACCCCGACGTGACCACGGAGTACCAGCACGTCGACGCCGCCGCGATGTTCCTGGTCACCCAGCCGCAGCGCTACGACGTGGTGGTCACCGACAACCTGTTCGGCGACATCCTCACCGACATCGCCGCCGCGGTCACCGGCGGGATCGGGCTGGCCGCCAGCGGCTGCATCAACCCCGAGGGGGCATACCCCTCGATGTTCGAGCCGGTACACGGCTCGGCGCCGGACATCGCCGGGCGCGGCGTGGCCGACCCGGTGGCGGCCGTACTCTCGGCGGCCCTGCTGCTCGACCAGCTCGGGCACGCCGACGCCGCCGCCCGGGTCACCGCGGCGGTGGGCGTGGAACTGGCCGGCCGGGCCTCGGGCGCGGCACTGCGCACCGAGGAGGTCGGCGACCGGCTGGCCGGGTACGCCACCTCCTGAGGCCGCCGGCCACCCACCCCGAGGTTCCGACGACGCCGCCCGGCCGCACCCCGGTCCGGCGGCGCTGCCCGGTCGCACCCCGGTCCGGCGGCGCTGCCCGGTCGCACCCCGGTCCGACGGCGCGCACCCGTCCGACGCTGCCGGTACGCCGGGCGGCGCTACCCGCTGAACGACCGTTCGGGGTAAGTTTCTCGCACCAGATTTCTCGGCATGCGGACCCGTGTGCCGTAGTCCCGCAGGGAGGTCAGCGCGATGAGCGGTGGTGACAAGCTCGACTTCGAGATCCGTCCGAATCCCGCGCCGGTATCCGTCGCAGACCGGGCCGCCCTGCTGGCCAACCCGGGGTTCGGGCGGGTCTTCACCGACCACATGGTCACCATCCGGTACGCCGACGGCAAGGGCTGGTACGACGCCCGGGTCGAGGCGCGGGCGCCGATCCCGATGGACCCGGCCGCCGCGGTGCTGCACTACGCGCAGGAGATCTTCGAAGGGCTGAAGGCCTACCGGACGGCCGACGGCGGGGTCACCATGTTCCGCCCGGAGGCCAACGCGGCCCGGTTCGCCGCCTCCGCCCGGCGCATGGCGATGCCGCCGCTGCCCGAGGAGACGTTCGTCGACTCGCTGCGTCAGCTCGTGGACGCCGACCAGGGCTGGATCCCCGAGGGCGAGGACGGCAGCCTCTACCTGCGGCCGTTCATGTTCGCCAGCGAGGTGTTCCTCGGCGTCCGGCCCGCCAACGAATACCTCTACGTGGTGATCGCCTCGCCGGTCGGCGCGTACTTCTCCGGCGGGGTGAAGCCGGTGACGGTCTGGGTCTCCCCGGACTACACCCGGGCCGCCCCGGGCGGCACCGGCGCCGCGAAGTGCGGCGGCAACTACGCCGCCTCGCTGGTGGCGCAGGCCGAGGCGATCGAGCACGGCTGCGACCAGGTGGTCTTCCTGGACGCGGTGGAGCGGCGCCACGTCGACGAGCTGGGCGGCATGAACGTGTTCTTCGTCTACGACGACGGCACCGTGGTCACCCCGCCGCTGACCGGCACGATCCTGCCCGGCATCACCCGGGAGTCGGTGCTCACCCTCGCCGCCGACGCCGGGCACCGGATCGAGGAGCGGCCGGTGAGCTTCGCCGACTGGCAGGCGGACGCCGCGAGCGGCCGGCTCCGCGAGGTGTTCGCCTGCGGCACCGCCGCGGTCGTCACCCCGATCGGGCGGGTGCGCTTCCCCGACGGCGAGTTCCTGGTGGGTGGCGGCGAGCCCGGGCGGGTCACGACGGCCCTGCGCCAGCAGCTCGTCGACCTTCAGCGGGGCAGGGCCGACGACCCGCACGGCTGGGTCCGCCGCATCCTCTGATCCGCCCCTGACGGCACCGTCCCCCGCCCCCGCGCCGCCCGGTGCGGGGGCGGCGCCGTCACGGGAGGGTGGGGTCAGGTCAGCAGGTGCTCGCGCAGCGCGGTGAGTTGGGCGTCGGTGACGCCGGCGTGGCGCAGGTAGCCCTCCACCGAGCCGTGGGCCTCCCGCAGCTCGGCGAGGAAGAGCGTCATGGCCTCGGCGGGGCAGGTCAGCACCGGCAGGGTGTGCCCCGCCCGCTGGCCGGTGGCCTCGAACCAGGCGCGGTACCGCTCGCCGGCCTCGGTGCTCAGGGCGTAGTCGGCGGCGATGTCGTCGTCGGCGACGCCGAGCACCGCGAGGGTGAGCCCGCAGACGATGCCCGTGCGGTCCTTGCCGGCGACGCAGTGCACGACCACGGGGGCGCTGGCGTCGTCGGCGACCAGCCCGATCGCCTCGGCGAGCCCGGCGGTGCCCGTCCCGGCGAGGTCGGCGTACCGGTCGGCCAGGTAGCGGGCCAGGTCGGTGCCGGGACGGTAGGGCCGCTCGCCCCACTCCGCGTGCTCCGGGTGGATGTTGCGCCAGGTCAGGCCGTCGAAGTGGGGGACGCGGCCGTCACGCTCCACCTCGTACGGGCGGCGCAGGTCGATGACCGTGCGGACGCCCAGGGCGGCGAACGCCTCCCGGTCTGTGTCGTCGATGCGGTGCAGGGAGTCGGAACGGTAGAGCCGCCCCGGGCGTACCGTGCGACCGTCGTGGCCGACGTGGCCGCCCACGTCGCGGAAGTTGAACGTCGCGGAGAAGGGGATCCTGCGACCGACCTCGATGGAGTCCACGCTGACACGGTAACGGCCTCCCACGATCCGCGGGAGGCCGTCGCGCGCCGTGCCGGTCAGCGGGCGGTGCCGGGCGGGATGGCCGAGTACGTCTCGCCGTAGTAGCCGCCGAGGCGGTCCCGGTAGGTGGGGTCGGTGTCGGCGGTCTCGTCGTACTCCGGGGCGGCCTTGATCTGGTCCTTGCTCCGGTCGACGTACACCTTGCGCTCGTCGTGGTCGACGTGGTTGACGGTGCCGGCGGGGACCATGACCTTCCGGCCGAAGATCCACGGCCCGGTGTCCACCACGAGGTAGCTGTCGTTGACCTCGTGACTGGCGCTGTCGATCTTGCCGATGCCGCCGTCGGTGGCCTCGACCTTGTAGCCGACCAGGTCGGCGTCGGCGACCCTCGCGGTGTCGCGGTAGCGCCACGGGTCGAACGTGCCGGCCGGGGCGCCGCCGGCGAACTCGCCCTGGCCGCCGCCGCGCAGCGGGTCCGGGCTGCCGTGGGTGCTGTGCGGGTCGAGCCTGTCCATCTGACAACTCCTGCCCCGACTGTCGCCAGTCGTCTCGCCGGTCCGGGTGTCTCTCGTCTGCTCCCGAGGAGCTACCCGGGCCGTCCCCACCGGAAACGGCGGGGCGGGCGCCGGGGACGACGCGGGGCGGACGCCGGAGCAAGACGCGGGGCCGGTGCCGGGGACGACGCAGGGCCGGCGCCGCATCGCGGCGCCGGCCCTGCGTGTCGTACCTGTCAGGCGAGCGCGGCCTGGGCGTCCAGGGTCACCGCGGCGGCGTGCACGACGGCGGCGATGCGCAGTCCCTCGTGCACCTGCTCGCGGCTGAAGCCCGCGTTGCGCAGGGTCTTCTCGTGCGACTCCAGGCACACCCCACAGCCGGTGATCGCCGAGACCGCCAGGCACCAGAGCTCGAAGTCGGCCTTGTCCACGCCCGGCTTGGCGATGATCTGCATCCGCAGCCGCGCCGGGATCGACTGGTACTGCTCGTCGCCGATCAGGTGCTTGGCCCGGTAGTAGACGTTGTTCATCGCCATGATCGCGGCGGCGCCCTTGGCGGCCTCGACCGCCTCCGGCCCGAGGTGGGTGGCCGCCTCGGCCGCGATCTCGCGCAGCACCACCGGGTTGCGCGCCGCGACGGCACAGGCCAGGGCGGTGCCCCACGCCTGCTCCGGCTTCAGCGTGCTGGTGGCGATGGTGGAGCCGAGGTTGAGCTTGATGTCCTTGGCGTACTCGGGCAGAGCCGCCTTGACCGCGTCCAGACCCATGGTCAGGCCCCGGCGCCAGCGAGGAGCTTGGTGGCGTCCAGGGTGTCGCCGCCCTTGTTCCAGTTGCACGGGCAGAGCTCGTCGGTCTGAAGGGCGTCGAGCACCCGCAGCACCTCGGAGACGTTGCGGCCGACCGAGCCGGCGGTCACCATGACGAACTGGATCTCGTTGTCCGGGTCGACGATGAAGGTCGCCCGCTGGGCCACGCCGTCCTCGCCGAGCACGCCGCAGGCGGCGGTCAGCTCACGCTTGACGTCGCTCAGCATCGGGAACGGCAGCTCGCGCAGGTCCGGGTGGTCCTTGCGCCACGCGTAGTGGACGAACTCGTTGTCCACCGACACGCCGAGGACCTGAGCGTCCCGGTCGGCGAACTCCTCGTTCAGCCGGCCGAACTCCGCGATCTCGGTCGGGCAGACGAAGGTGAAGTCCTTCGGCCAGAAGAAGACGACGCGCCACTTCCCCTGGTGCGACTTGTGGTCGATCGACTCGAACGCCTTGTCGGCGTCCAGCGACACGCAGGCGGTGAGTTCGTACTCGGGGAAGCGGTCACCGACAGTGAGCACAGGTCCTCCTTGACAGCGGCACGAGGCCGGTAACTGGATCGGTTCCAGATACTTCCGCAGCTCCGTTTCCGCCGGTCGGCGGCCGGGTGACTTGTGAAGTCGATCACCGACGGCGGGTCGTGCCGGCGAGCCGGTCACCCGTGCGGTACCGGGACCCTCCGTCACCGTCCCGCCATGTGGATTACGCCTCCCAAAACCGGGCCCCGGATGGCAGAGTGGCGATCGTGACCAGCACCGACCTGATTATTCGCACCTAGCGCGCCGGCCTCCCCTCCGCCGAGCGCGCAGACCTCCCGCATCCGCGGGGGGTCTTTTTGTTGCTCCGAAAGGACTCCCTGATGACGTTCCAGGTGTACGACACCACGCTGCGCGACGGCGCCCAGCGCGAGGGGCTCAGTTACTCGGTGGTCGACAAGCTCGCGGTGGCCCGCCTGCTCGACGAGTTCGGGGTCGGCTTCATCGAGGGAGGCTGGCCGGGCGCCGTGCCGAAGGACACCGAGTTCTTCCGCCGGGCACGCGCCGAACTCGACCTGAAGCACGCGCTGCTGGTCGCGTTCGGGGCCACCCGCCGGGCCGGGGTGGCCGTCGGCGAGGATCCGCAGGTCCGCGGCCTGCTCGACGCGCAGACGCCGGCGATCGCCCTGGTCGCCAAGGCGGACCTGCGGCACGTCGAGCGGGCGCTGCGCACCACCGCGGCCGAGAACCTGGCGATGGTCCGCGACACGGTGGCGCACCTGGTGGCCGAGGGGCGCCGGGTCTTCGTCGACGGGGAGCACTTCTTCGACGGCTACCGGTCCGACCCGGCGTACACGGCCGCCGTCGTGGAGACCGCCCTCGCCGCAGGCGCCGAGCGGGTGGTGCTCTGCGACACCAACGGCGGGATGCTGCCCTCCCAGGTGACCGCCGCCATCGCCGACCTGACCGCGCGGCTCGGGGTCGGCCCGGAACTGCTCGGCATCCACTGCCAGAACGACACGGCCTGCGCGGTGGCCAA
This sequence comes from Micromonospora sp. AMSO12t, assembly GCF_008806585.1. NCBI lineage: Bacteria > Bacillati > Actinomycetota > Actinomycetes > Micromonosporales > Micromonosporaceae > Micromonospora > Micromonospora sp. AMSO12t. Next base: position 2,975 of record NZ_WAAS01000139.1, on the reverse strand, counting down.
CACCGTCGCCGCCGTGGAGGCGGGGGTACGCCACTTCCAGGGCACCGCCAACGGCTACGGCGAGCGCCCCGGCAACGCCGACATCTTCGCCGTGGTCGCCAACCTCCAGCTCAAGCTCGGGCTGCCCGTCCTACCGGAGGGCTGCCTGGGGCAGATGGTGCGGGTCTCCCACGCCATCGCCGAGATCGCCAACATCGCCCCCGACACCCACCAGGCGTACGTCGGGGCCGCGGCCTTCGCCCACAAGGCGGGGCTGCACGCGAGCGCGATCAAGGTGGATCCGCTGCTCTACAACCACGTGGACCCACAGGTGGTGGGCAACGACATGCGGATCCTCATCACCGAGATGGCCGGCCGGGCCAGCGTCGAGCTCAAGAGCCGTGAACTCGGCCTGGACCTGGCCGGCCATCCGGAGGCGCTGTCGCGGGTCACCCGGCGGGTCAAGGAGCTGGAGGCCGACGGCTGGTCGTTCGAGGCCGCCGACGCGTCGTTCGAGCTGCTGGTCCGCTCGGAGCTGGACACCGCCCCCGCCAGGCCGTTCGCGCTGGAGTCGTACCGGGTGCTGGTCGAGCACCGGGAGGACGGCGCGGTGGTCTCGGAGGCGACCGTCAAGATCCGCGTACGCGGGGAGCGGGTGATCGCCACGGCCGAGGGCAACGGCCCGGTCAACGCCCTGGACGAGGCGCTGCGGGTCGGGCTGGCCCGGCACTACCCGGAGCTGCGCGACTTCGAGCTGGCCGACTACAAGGTGCGGATCCTGGAGGGGACCCACGGCACCGGCGCGGTGACCCGGGTGCTGCTGGAGACGGTCGACGGCAGCAACCGCGACTGGACCACGGTCGGCGTGCACCCCAACGTGGTCGAGGCGTCCTGGCACGCCCTCGTCGACGCGCTCACCTACGGCCTCGACCGCGCCCGGGTCTGAGCCGCCCCGGCCCCCGCGCGCCGGCAGCCGGGGGCCTCACCCGGCCGGGAGGCGCAGCTCGGCCAGGACGGCGCGGTGGTCGCTGCCCCGCACGCGGTGCACGGTGACCGCGCGCACCGCGATCCGCCGGTCGACCAGCACGTGGTCGATGGTCACCGGCGGGATCGGGTCCCCGTCGTACGGGCCCCAGGTGCCGACCAGGCCCGCGCCGGCCTGATCGGCGGCGTCGACGTAGCCGGTGTCCAGCAGGGCGCGCAGCGGGGCGTGGTCGAGGGTGGCGTTGAAGTCGCCGGCGAGGATCCGCAGCGGCCCGTCCGGGGTGGCGGGCGGCTGCGCCGCCAGGTCGGCGCGCCAGTGGCCGACCTGGTCCACCGCGTACGGGGCCGACGGGTGCGCCGACTCGACCCGGACCGCCGGCGCCCCGGGGACCGCCACCGTGCCGTAGGCCTGGTCGAAGCCCCAGCCGCCGCGGTTGTGCCGGACGCCGCCGTCGCTGATCGGGAACCGCGCGTAGAGGCCGGAGCCGACGGTGCCGGTCTGCGGGTGGAGCTGTCGGTGGGGGAGCAGCCCGGGCAGGCCGAGCCGGTCCAGCTCCGCCTCGGCGTCCGGGGTGAACTCCTGCACGGCGAGCACGTCGACCCGGTGCCGCCGGACCAGGTCGACCAGCGCCCGCGCGTCGCCGGCCCCGGCGAGCAGGTTGGCGGTCAGCAGCCGCACCGTCGGCCCGCCGGCCGGGGGCTGGCCGGACGGCAGTGCCCGGGGCGCCACCACGGCCACCAGGGTCGCCGTGACCAGCGCCGCGACCACCGCGGGCCACCGGCGCCGCAGGGCGAGCGCGAGCACCAGCGGCAGGAGGCTCCCGGCGGCGGCGTACGGGGTGAAGGCGAGCAGTTGCACCAGCGGCCCCCGGTCGAGACCGCCCAGTCGTACCGCCGCCCAGGCGACCCCGGGCGCGACGGCGGCCCAGCAGAGCGCGGTGCGCAGCGGCGCCGTCCGGCGGCCCGTCGCCGGCCGCGCGGTCTCGATGATCACGGCCGGAGGATAGCGCCCGAGCGCCCGGCCGGCGGTCCCGAACGCGCCCACGCGGCGGCCCCGAAGCATCTCGCGTGACACTTTCGTGAATGGTCCAGCGTTCGCTTCTCACAATTATGCGATCACGATTCGAGTAATTGACGAGGCGTGATCGACTATTGACCCACGGCATTTCGTGGTGCTACCTTCCAGTGGGTTGAGACGTCGAAACTCTGAGTAGTAATACCTGTTCAGAGCCGGTGAAAATCGTTGAAGCGACAACATCTAGGTGCGGCCTGACGGTGTGGGCTCCAGGCGGTTGTCGCTATTTTCCCGGCCCGAAAAAATGGAAGTCAACCGTCCCGCTTTCAAGTGGGGTCGGTCGAATCCGCACGGTCAACAAAAGGGAGACCTGTCATGACCACACTCTTCCGACGCAAGGCGGTGGCGGTGGCGTTCGCCGCGCTGGCGCTCACCCTGGCCGGAGGCGGGATCGCCGTCGCCCAGCCGGCGGCGCAGGCGCCCGCCGAGGTCGCCCAGCCGGCCGCCCGTCAGCCCGGTTCCGGCAGCCAGCCGGCGGTGACCCCCGCCGAGGCGCGCAAGGCCAGGGCCGCGCTGGCGCAGGGCCCCTCCGCGCTGGCGAGCGCGCCGGGCACTGTCGCCTCCGCCGTCGTCGCCAGCAACGGCACCCTGCTCCGCGGGTCGCCCGAGGTGGTCTCCGCCACCCGGTACGGCCCCGGCGAGTACCACGTGGTGTTCAACTACAACGTCTCGCTGAAGACGTTCGTGGCCACCATCGGCACCACCGACCCGTACAACGTGCCCCCGGGCGGCGAGATCTCCGTCGCGCCGCGGCTCCAGACGCCGAACGCGGTCTTCGTCCAGACCCGCAGCTCGTCGGGGAACGGGGCCGACCGGCCGTTCCACCTGGTCATCGCCAACTGAGCGCCCGCTGACGGCGCCGGCCCCCTCACCTGGGTGCGGGGGCCGGCGCCGCCGCGCCGCCGCCCGCCGACGCGGGGCTCAGGGGGTGCGGGCG
>NZ_WAAS01000138.1:0-16698 GCF_008806585.1 Micromonospora sp. AMSO12t | reverse complement strand
TGGGGCTCGGGGTCGTCTCGACCTTGATCGCCAGCGCGATGCGCTGGCCGGTGACGCTCTGCCCGGCGGACGCGTCGAAGCTCTTGGTGGCGTAGACCTCACCGACGCTGGCACCGATGGCGAGCCGGCCGGGCGCGATCGGCTTCTCGCTGTTGCCGGAGAAACGGAAGTTGCCGTCGTCGTCGCTGATCGTGTCGATCTTCTTGCCGGCGCCGTCCTGGAGCATGACCACGGCGTTCGGCACGGCCTTGCCGTTCGCCTGCACGACCACCTTGCCGGAGACCGACTTGACGGTCTGCGTCTGGGGCGGCTGGGACGGCTGGGCCCGGCCCTTGACGCCGAGCTGGAAGGTGGCGGTGCCGGCGCCGGACTTGTCGCCCTCGGCCGCCACCGTCACGGTGACGTTGGCGTCGCCGGCGTTGTCGCTGGCCCTGATCCGCAGCAGCTGGGACCTCGGCCGGTCGTTGTTGACGTCGATCTCTCCGCAGCCGCCCGCGCAGCTCACGCCGCCCGGCAGGCCGGCGAGGCTGATCTTGACCTTCTCGTCGCCTTCGCGGGGGGTCACCTGCACGGTGACGGCGGCGTCGCTGCCGGCGTTGACGGTGACCGAGCCGGGCGACACGGTGACGTCCGCGGCCAGGGCTGGTGTGGCGGGGGCGGCGAGCAGAGCGCCGACAACCAGCGCCACGACCACACCGGCCCGCTGCTTCCAGGCACGTCGGTGTGTTGACACGTCCACCGCCCTTCCGGACTGACTTCCCTCGGCGGCGGGGCGCCGGGCCGGGGATCATCACGGTACGAATACGCCGTCGGCAACTATGCCTTGTCTGACCGGATCGGCGCGACCCAGGGCCAGCGTCAGGCGCGGCGCGTTGAAGCCGTATCGTCCCGTCGTGTCCTCTCCGCACACTAAGTCCGCCGCGGTCGCGGCGGCGTTGTCGGCGCTCGACGAGGGGCGTACGCCCGAACGGCCGGTCCTCCGGGAGGCGGTCCGTGCCCTGTTGACCGTCCTCGCGGAGCGCGCCCCCGGCCGATCGGTGGAGGTGCGGGTCCCACCTTACGGCGCAGTTCAGTGCGTTCCCGGTCCCCGACACACCCGTGGCACCCCCGCCAACGTCGTCGAGATGGAGCCCGAGACCTGGCTGGCGGTGGCCACCGGACGGCTCGACTGGGCCGACGCGATCACCCAGGGTCGCGTACGGGTGAGCGGAATCCGAGCGGATCTCTCCGCGCACCTGCCGCTCTAGCTGGGGCGATACGCATCGACCGGTCACACATCGGAGCCGGATCGTGACTTTCTGTATCGACACGGATTCGCGTACACTGTCAGGCGACGACAGTGGTCCCGGCCGAGGAGTGCGGATCCGCCCCCCGCGTGATTCCGCAAGGCCGGTCCAGATCAGCATGAGGGAGCGCAGGTGCCCCGAGGCGACGGCCGGCTGAGCCACGACCTTGATCCCCAACGACCAGGCCCCCAGGACGCGTGCGGCGTCTTCGGCGTCTGGGCGCCCGGGGAGGAGGTCGCCAACCTGACCTACTTCGGGCTCTACGCCCTCCAGCACCGTGGTCAGGAGGCCGCGGGCATCGCGGTCAGCGACGGCTCGGGCGTCGTGGTCTACAAGGACCTCGGCCTGGTCGCCCAGGTCTTCGACGAGCCGACCCTGGCCAGCCTGCGCGGGCACGTGGCGATCGGGCACGCCCGCTACTCCACCACCGGCGGCTCGACGTGGGAGAACGCCCAGCCGACCATCCGGTCCACCACCTCCGGCACCACCATCGCGCTGGCCCACAACGGCAACCTGGTCAACACCGCGGAGCTCCAGCGCGAGGTCGCCGAGCGGGGCCTGGTCGCCGACGGCTCGACCAACGACACCTCCCTGGTGACGATGCTGCTGGCCAGCCGCCCGGACCTGTCGGTCGAGGCGGCGGCGCTGGAGGTGCTGCCGCGGCTGCGGGGCGCGTTCAGCTTCGTGTTCATGGACGAGTCGACCCTCTACGCGGCCCGCGACCCGCACGGCGTACGCCCGCTGGTGCTGGGCCGTCTGGAGCGCGGCTGGGTGGTGGCCAGCGAGACGGCCGCGCTGGACATCGTCGGCGCGAGCGTGGTCCGCGAGGTCGAGCCCGGCGAGCTGATCGCGATCGACGAGGACGGCCTGCGCTCCAGCCGGTTCGCCGCCCCGGAGCCCAAGGGCTGCCTCTTCGAGTACGTCTACATCGCCCGCCCGGACGCCACCATCGCCGGCCGCAACGTGCACTCCGCCCGGGTGCAGATCGGCCGCCAGCTGGCCAAGGAGCATCCGGTCGAGGCCGACCTGGTCATCCCGGTGCCGGAGTCCGGCACCCCGGCCGCGATCGGCTACGCCGAGGAGTCGGGCATCACCTACGGCGCCGGCCTGATGAAGAACCCGTACGTCGGGCGCACCTTCATCCAGCCGTCGCAGACGCTGCGTCAGCTCGGCATCCGGCTCAAGCTCAACCCGCTGCGGGAGAACGTCCGGGGCAAGCGGCTGGTCGTGGTCGACGACTCGATCGTGCGCGGCAACACCCAGCGGGCGATCGTGCGGATGCTGCGCGAGGCCGGCGCGCTGGAGGTGCACGTGCGCATCTCCTCGCCGCCGGTCAACTGGCCGTGCTTCTACGGCATCGACTTCGCCACCCGCGCCGAGCTGCTGGCCAACGGGCTGGACAACGACGGCATCCGGCGCTCCATCGGGGCGGACACGCTCGGCTACGTGTCGCTCCCGGGCCTGATCGCCGCCACCGAGCAGCCGAAGACCCGGCTGTGCCGGGCGTGCTTCGACGGGGAATACCCGATCGAGCTGCCCGCCGGCAACCTGATCGGCAAGCACGTGCTCGAAGGGGTGGGCCGGCGGGTCGCCGCGCAGGCGGTCGATACCCCGGAGCACACCGCCCCGCTCGTCGCCACTCCGGGCGGCGTGACCACACACCGCCCGTAGCACCACCCGGCGCGGCCCGGCCACCGCCGGCGCGGCGCCAGAACCAAGGGGGAGAACCGTGACGCACGTGTCCGAGCGCAGCGGCGCAGGAAGCAGCCCGTCCGGCGCCGGCGGCGACCGCCAGCCCTGGACGGCCGGCACCGGCCGCCAGGCGCGCAAACGCTCGGTCTCGTACGCGGACGCCGGGGTCTCGATCGAGGCGGGCGACCGCGCGGTCGAGCTGCTCAAGTCGAAGGTGAAGCAGACCCGACGCCCCGAGGTGATGGGCGACCTGGGTGGCTTCGCCGGCCTGTTCCGGCTGGACACGAAGAAGTACAAGAACCCGATCCTGGCCTCGTCCACGGACGGCGTGGGCACCAAGCTGGTGATCGCGCAGCAGATGGACATCCACGACACGGTCGGCATCGACCTGGTCGCGATGGTCGTCGACGACCTGGTGGCCTGCGGCGCCGAGCCGCTCTTCCTGCTCGACTACATCGCCACCGGCGAGGTCGTGCCGGACAAGGTCGCCGAGATCGGCGCCGGTATCGCCGACGGCTGCCGCTACGCCGGCTGCGCCCTGCTGGGCGGCGAGACCGCCGAGCACCCGGGCGTGCTCCGCCCGGACGAGTACGACATCTCCGCCACCGGCGTCGGTGTGGTCGAGGAGAGCGACATCCTCAGCCCGGACCGGGTCGAGGTGGGCGACGTGGTCATCGCGATGCGCTCCTCCGGCCTGCACTCCAACGGCTACTCGCTGGTGCGCCACGTGCTGCTGGGCGCCGGCCGGATGCGGCTCGACGTGGTGATCGACGACTTCGGCCGGCAGCGCACCCTCGGCGAGGAGCTGCTCACCCCGACGAAGATCTACGCGCAGGACTGCCTCAAGCTCATCGCCGAGGCCGAGGTGCGCTCCATCGCCCACGTCACCGGCGGCGGCATCCCCGGCAACCTGGTCCGGGTGCTCCCCGAGCACGTCGACGCGGTCGTCAACCGGTCCACCTGGAAGCCGCAGCCGATCTTCGACCTGATCCAGTCCAAGGGGCGGATCGAGGACCCGGAGATGGAGGCGACCTTCAACATGGGCGTCGGCATGTTCGCGATCGTCTCCGCCGAGGACGCGGACCGCGCGCTGGCCACCCTGACGGGCCGGGGCGTCGACGCGTGGCAGGCCGGCGAGATCATCGAGGGCTCCGGCAACGTGCAGATGGTCGGCCAGCACACCCGGGGCTGATCGACTCCCGGTGACCGTACGGGCACCTGATCAGGGCTTCACCCGAGTGGCCGTCGCCGCCTAGCCTGAAGGGCACCCTCAGAGCTGTCGGGGCCGCCTGCCCGGTTTTCCCGACAGCCCTTCAGGCGCGGAGGAGGGCAATGGCTGCTCGGGGACTGTCGTTCAGCGGGATGCGCGGCCTGGCCGCCGTCCCCTCGTACGTGGTCATGCAGCCCACCACCCTGTGCAACCTGGACTGCGCCTACTGCTACCTGCCGTTCCGCGCGGCCGACCGGCGGATGCCGGTGCCGGTGGCCGAGGCGGTGGCCGCGTCGGTCAACCCGTGGGCGGCGGCGGGCCGGTTCTCGGTGGTGTGGCACGGCGGCGAGCCGCTGGCCGCCGGCCGGGAGCACCTGGCCGCGCTGATCGCGCCCTTCGGGCCCGGGGTCGAGCACCACGTGCAGACCAACGCCACGCTGATCGACGACGCCTGGTGCGCGTTCTTCGTCGAGCACGGGGTGCGGGTGAGCGTGAGCGTGGACGGCCCGCGGGAACGCAACGGCGACCGGGTCACCCGGGGCGGCGGTCCCGCGTACGACCGGATCCTGCGCGGGGTGGCGGCGCTGCGCCGGCACGGCCTGCCGTTCTCGGCGCTGGCGGTGGTGGGTCGTCCCGGGCCGGGCCTGGCCACCGAGCTGTACGACTACTTCCTCGACCTCGGCTGTGACGTGCTGGGCGTCAACATCGAGGAGACCGAGGGGGTCAACCTCCGCGACAACTCCCACGACGCGGAGCTGGTGACCGCCTTCTGGGCGGAGCTGGTGGCGGCCTGGCGCCGGGAGCCCCGGATCCACCTGCGCGAGGTCGAGTGGTCGCTGCGGTACGCCGCGGCGGTGCTCGACGGCAGCGCCGACGACCTGCTTCCCCGGCGGTTGGACCCGATCCCGACCGTCGGCCACGACGGCTCGGTGACCGTGCTCTCGCCGGAGCTGGCCGGCTTCACCGATGTCCGGTACGGCGACTTCAGCAGCGGAAACGTGCTGGCCACCCCGCTGGTCGAGATCCTCGCCCACGCGGACCGGACGCCCTGGGTCGGCGAGTTCCTCGCCGGCGTCGAGGCGTGCCGTGCGACCTGCCCCTACTTCGGGTTCTGCGGCGGCGGCCACGCGGCCAACCGCTACTTCGAACAGGGGCGTTTCGACGGTACGCAGACCGCGCACTGCCGCAACAGCAAGATCCACTTACTGGAGGGAGTGTTGGAGCATGCCCGAGACCACCAGTCACCGGCATCCTGACCGGAGGACGGACACCCCGGACGAGGTCGCCGACCGGGTGCGGGAAGCCGCGCCGGGACTCACCGCACTCCTCCACGAGGCCGAGGCCGCGCGGCGACTACGGGCCGAGGTGGCGGGCGGGGACGGCGCGAGCGCCGTGTGCGCCTGGAACCACTTCGAGAACATCCCGACGTTCTACAACTGGAACAACCGTCCCCGCTGAGACAGACCGTGATCAGGGACCTGCCGATCGTCCGGAGGGTTGTCCGGGCGGGGCAGGTCCCTGATCGTCGGTCTTGGCGCCGCTTCGATGGGCACATGCGTGAGCACGCGGGCGATCACCGCGTGCTCAGCTGCTACCGGAGGTCAGCGGGGCGGACGTACCCAGGGATCCGGGTCTTCGTCCGCGTGATCCTCATCATCGTCGTCGACATACTCTTTGTAGTCGTCGTCGAAGTTGTGCTCAGACTTACCAGCACCCGCCAGTTCGCGCTGCAAGGCGGTGAGGTCGGTGTTCGGGGAGTGGTACTTCAACTCCCGCGCCACCTTCGTCTGCTTGGCCTTAGCACGGCCGCGCCCCATGGCTCGACCCCCTCGCACAGAATGCGGGGCAGCCCGAAGGCGGGCCCCGATGACGTCAGGCATCTCTCGTGGCTCTTACGGTACATGGGGATGCCACCGTTCGGCACCTCGGGTTACCGTCGACCGACACCGCGCGTCGCGGTCATCCGGCCGTCACCGATTGTACCCGGTAAGGAGCGGCGCCGGGAGCGCCCGTGACACCGGGCAGAGCCATGCGAAACCACCCTAACGGGACGGGCCGCCCGCCGGGGCCGGGGGCGGAACGGCCGCTCCGCCCCCGAGGCGCTCAGCGCAGGTGGATCGTGCGCAGCCGGCCGACGTCGGCCATCCGCCGCTCCGCCAGCCGGTCCGCCGCCACGGCCGGCGGCACGCCCTCGGCGTCGGCCAGTCGCAGGATCTCCCGGGTGGTGTCGTAGATCCGGGTCGCGCGCAGCTTGGCCCGGTCGAAGTTGAAGCCCTCGATCTCGTCCGCCACCTGGATCACGCCGCCGGCGTTCACGACGTAGTCCGGGGCGTAGAGGATGCCGCGGTCGGCGAGGAGCTTCTCGATGCCGGAGTGGGCGAGCTGGTTGTTGGCCGCGCCGGCGACCACCTTGGCGCGCAGCGCCGGCACCGTGTCGTCGTTGAGCGCGCCGCCCAGGGCGCACGGGGCGTACACGTCGATGTCGGCGGCGACCAGCGCGGCGGCGTCGTCGACCAGCGCGACCTGCGGGTGGGTGGCGCGGGCCCACTCGAGGGCCTTCGGGTTGACGTCGGTCGCCACCACCTCGGCGCCGTCGTCGACCAGGTGGCCGACGAGGTACTTGCCGACCTTGCCCAGGCCCGCCACGCCGACCCGCCGGCCGGCGAGGGTCGGGGCGCCCCAGACGTGCTCGGCCGCGGCCCGCATGCCCTGGAACACGCCCCAGGCGGTGAGGATCGAGGAGTCGCCGGCGCCGCCGTGCTCGACGCTGCGGCCGGTGACGTACGAGGTCTCGCGGGCGATCACGTCCATGTCGGCGACGTAGGTGCCGACGTCGCAGGCGGTGTAGTAGCGCCCGGCGAGGGACTCCACGAAGCGGCCGTACGCGCGCAGCAGCGCCTCGCTCTTGATCCGCTCGGGGTCACCCCAGATGACCGCCTTGCCGCCGCCCAGGTCCAGCCCGGCGAGGGCGTTCTTGTAGGCCATGCCCCGGGAGAGGTCGAGCACGTCGGCGAGGGCGTCGGACTCGCTGGCGTACGGGTAGAACCGGGTCCCACCGAGCGCGGGGCCGAGCGCGGTGGAGTAGATGCCGATGATCGCCTTGAGGCCGGTCTGCTTGTCCTGGCAGAACACGACCTGTTCGTGACCGCTGGACCCCGGGTCTTCGGTGGTGGCGAATACGCCCATGACTCGCTCCTGGTGTGGGGTGCGCCCTTGTGGGACGCGGACCGGTGGACCGCCGGCGGGATGCTGCCGGTGCCGCTGAGCCTAGTATCGGCCGACGCCGTCCGGCCGCCCACGGCACGCGTGATCGCGCTGCCGACGACGGCCGAGTTCCAATTCGTGGGAGGATCGCGCCGTGCCGTCGCTCTTCGCTTCATACCTGCGCGTGTACGAGCCGCTGACCGCCTTCGACCGGGACCGCCAGGCGTACTGGCGGCGCTACGTCGAGCAGGGGCGGGCGGTGGCACCGGTGGAGGGGCCGGGCCGGCAACGGACGTCGGTGCTCGAGGCGCTCGGCGCCGGCTGGACCCGGCTGCCCGACCTGCCGGACGAGGCGTACGTCCTGGAGACCGACGAGGCCCTGCTGGTCTGCCCGTGGAACCTGCGCATCCGGGTGGCCGAGGCGGCGTTGAACGCGCGCGACGGGGTACCGCCGGTGCTGGCCGACGCGTTCGTGCCGCCGGTGCTCGCCGGGCAGGCGAAGGCCGTGGTGGAGGACTGGCGCAGCGGGGCGCGGGTGCTGGAGCACGGCGTGCCGCGCGTGCACGAGCAGATCGCCACGTGGGGCGTACCGCTGCGCTGGTTCGTGCTCTTCGGCCCGGAGGAACGGCACCACGTGACCCACCCCGGGCGGCGGGCGCTGCACTACCGGACGGAGATCTCCAAGGCGCGGCGGCGTTCGTCGCGGGCCCTGTCGGTGCTGCGCAAGTCGATCGGCGACGCGCCGATCACTGAGGCGGTCGAGGAGGCCGCCCGCTGGCTGGAGGAGTTCCACCCCCGTTCGATGGTGGAGCTGGACTACGGCGGCCTGGTCGAGCTGCTGTCGGACGAGACGCTGGCCGCCGACGACTCGCCCCAGCTGGTGGCGAGCGGGCTCGCCGGGCTGTCCCGGGGCGAGGCGGAGGAGGCCTCGGCGGCGTACGACAAGCTGGTCGCGCGCTGGCGGGCGGTCCAGCTGCTGGAACGGTGCAACTGAGGCGAAATCGCCCAGAAACTGCTCCGAAGTCGAGGCGAGTTCGTAGTCGACGCATCACGAACCGTGATCATGAGTCCGAATAAGGTACTTTCTGCCGTGTAAAAGTCGCATAAATCGGGCATGGTTCATCCGTCCGTCTAGGGACGTTCGGCCGTTCGGCCCATGTCGGACATCGGGGACTAGCCGGACCATGGGAGACGCGTCGACCGGCGGGACCCCGGCCGATGTCTATACATGTGGAGGAGTGACCGATGGCATCGCGAACGCACGAACCAGAGCCGCTACTCACACCGGCCGAGGTGGCGTCGATGTTCCGTGTCGACCCGAAGACGGTGACCCGGTGGGCAAAGGCGGGCAAGCTCAGCGCCATCCGCACGCTGGGTGGACACCGTCGGTACCGGGAGTCGGAGGTCAGGGCCCTGTTGCAGGGACAGATCCCCCAGCAGCGCCAGGGGGACTGACCGACCGGGATACAAACGGGTGTGAACGGAGGGCGGCGGACATGGTCCGCCGCCCTCCGTCGTGTCCGGACCCCGCCCGCGTACGGACGACGGGCGTGGGATCAGGCGCCAGCCGGCGGCCGGTCCGCGAGGACGACCCGGATGCCGACCGTGCCGCTCTCGCCGCGACGCAGGCGGCTGCCGAGCAGGCTGAGCCGGCCGATCATCCGGTACTTCTGCTTGATCAGCTCACGTACCCGCCGGGTGCCGGCCGCGTCGCAGAGGGTCGCGTGGGCGGCGACCGCCTCGCCGTGCGGGCGGCCCCGGACGTCGCACGGGGCCACCGTGACGTCGCCGCTGCGCCGGATCCGCTTCACCTTGCCGGCGTCCGCCGCCGACCACACCCAGAGCGCGTCGCCGTCGCGCACCGCCCAGACCGGGGTCGGCACCGCCCGACCGTCCTTGCGGAACGTCGTGAGCAGGATGTACTTCTCCGCGCCGAGGCGGTCCAGGGTGGTCACCCCGCCAAGGATACGGCCGGTGCGGCTGACTGACCGGCCGGATAGCGTGAAGCCCGTGACGGGACAGCCACGGATCGGTGACGTGTTCGGGGAGATGCTGCGCGACGCGTACGCCGTGGCCACCGGGGTCGGCCCCCGCCCGCTGGCCGGCGGGCGGCTGCCGCGACCGGTCATCGAGATCATCGAGCGGGACGACGGGCTCATCAACGGCGCCCCCGCCGCGCACTACCTGGACGGGCCGGCCGACTGGCAGCCGTACGACCACCGGGCCGTGGACCGGGTCCGGGGCGCGACCCTGGACGTCGGCGTCGGGGCGGGCCGGATCGCGCTGCTGCTCCAGGAACGGGGCGTGCCCGTCACCGGGCTGGACACCTCGGCCGGGGCCCTGGCCGTCTGCCGCCGCCGGGGCGTACGCGACCTGGTGCACGGCACGGTCGACGCGCACGTGGCGGACGGCCGCCGCTACGACACGTTCCTGCTGCTCGGCAACAACGTGGGCCTGCTGGAGGGGCGGGAACGCGGGCCGGCGTTGCTGGCCGCGCTGGCCGCGCTGGCCCGGCCGGGAGCACAGGTCATCGCCCACGGCACCGACCCGTACGGCACCCGGGACCCGGTCCACACGGGCTACCACGAGCGCAACCGGCGTCGGGGCCGGTTCGGTGGGCAGCTCCGGCTCCGACTGCGCTACCGGGAACTGGGCACCGAGTGGTTCGACTACCTGGTCTGCTCCCCGGACGAGCTGGCCGAGCTGGTCCGGGGCACCGACTGGCGGCTGACCGACGTGGACGATCGGGACGCGCCGTACTACCTGGCGACCCTGCGCCTCGCCGGCTGACGACCGGCCCCGACCGCGGACCCCCCGACGCCGACGCCGGATTCCCGCCGGACGCGGGAACCCGGCGCGGGTGTCAGACCTGGACGGTCGGGGGGAGCTGCTCGGGCGGCAGGCCGCCGTCGCCGTCGACCACCTCGTCCGGGGTGCCGTCCTCGTCGAGGTCGACCATCGTGATGTCCACCTTGCCGTCCCCGTCGGTGTCGAACTGGAACAGGTCGGGCTTGCCGTCCCCGTCGGTGTCGACCACCCAGACGTCGGTGCGGCCATCGTTGTTGGTGTCGGCGCGCAGCAGGTCGACCCGCTCGTCCCCGCGGGTCTCCACGGTCTCCGCCGCGTCCGCGGCGTGCACGGTCTCCGGTGCCTGGCTCATCTGGGCCGTCCTTCCCTCGGTTGCGTGCCGTGGTACCCGATCCGGCGCGCCCCCACGCATGCCGGGAAGATCGCCGCTGCATAGGGTCGGGCCCATGAGCGAGTGGAGCGGACGGCGGGGCGCGGGTCGACCCCGTCCCGCCACCGGAGACAGGGAGGCGTCATGAGCGACCGCTTTGTCGTCGTCGGGGCCGGCACGATGGGGCTCGGCATCGCGTACGTGGCGGCCGGAGCCGGCCACGCCGTCGAGCTGGTCGAGGTGGACCGGGCCCGGGGCGCGGCGGCCGTCGAGCGACTCGGGGAGCTGTGGGACAGGGCGGTGGCGCGCGGCAAGCTGGACGCCGACCGGGCCGCGACGAACCGGCAGCGGGTGACGCTGCGCTCGGGGCTCGCCGAGGTCGCCGAGGAGCCGGCCGTCGTGGTCGAGGCCGTACCGGAGCGGCCGGAGCTGAAGCGGGCGGTGCTGCGCGAGGCCGAGGCCCTGCGACCGGCGCTGCTGGGCAGCAACACCTCCAGCATCCCGATCGCCGAGCTGGCCGAGGGGCTGGCCCGACCCGAGCGCTTCCTCGGGCTGCACTTCTTCAACCCGGTCTGGGCGATGGCCCTGCTGGAGGTCGTGGTCGGCCCGGCCACCGCCGAGGAGACCACCGCCGCGGCGGTCGCGCTCGCCGGGCGGCTGGGCAAGGACCCCGTCGTCGTACGCGACATGCCCGGCTTCGCCACCTCCCGGCTCGGGGTCACCCTCGGGCTGGAGGCCATCCGGATGGTCGCCGACGGGGTGGCCAGCCCGGCCGACATCGACAAGGCGATGGTGCTCGGCTACCGGCACCCGGTCGGCCCGCTGGAGCTGACGGACATCGTCGGGCTGGACGTGCGGCTCGACATCGCGCGCACCCTCCAGGCCGCGTACGGGGACCGGTTCGCCCCGCCGCCGCTGCTCGCGGAGATGGTGGCCGCCGGCCGCCTGGGCAAGAAGTCCGGCCAGGGCTTCTACCGCTGGGAAGGCGGGGTGCGTTCGTGAGCGTGAGGAGTGAGCTTGCGAGCCCCGCAGTCGCGAACGGAAGGGGGGCCTGCTCATGAGTGGGCTGCGGATCGAGGAGCAGCCGGACCGGCTGGTGGTGACGCTCGACCGGCCGGAGAAGCGCAACGCCATCGACGCCGACCTGATCGCCGAGCTGCACCAGGTCTGCGCGGAGCTGGAGGCGCGGCCCCGCCTGCTGCTGCTCACCGGCGGCGCCGAGGGGATCTTCGCCGGTGGGGCGGACATCGGGCAGCTTCGTGAGCGGGGCCGGCTGGACGCCCTCGCGGCGATCAACTCGGCGGCCTTCGCCCGGATCCGGGCGCTGCCGATGCCGACCGTGGCGGCCGTGGACGGGCCCGCGCTGGGCGGGGGCGCCGAGCTGGCGTACGCCTGCGATCTGCGGGTCTGCACGGCGCGGGCGGTGTTCGGCCAGCCGGAGGTCCGGCTGGGGATCCTGGCCGGCGCGGGCGCCACCCACCGGCTGCCGGCGCTGGTCGGGGAGGCCCGGGCCAAGGAACTGCTCTTCACCGGCCGGCGGGTGGACGCCGAGGAGGCGCTGCGGATCGGGCTCGTCAACCGGGTGGTGGCCGAGCCCGGCGAGCTGCTGCCCACGGCGCATGGGCTGCTCGACGAGATGGCGAAGGGGTCCGCGCTGGCGCTGCGGCTGACCAAGCTGGCGGTCGACGCGCCGGCCGCCGCGCACCCGCACCTCGACCTGGTCAGCCAGGCGGTGCTCTTCGAGGACGAGGAGAAGCACCGGCGGATGACGGAGTTCCTCGAGCGGCGACGCCCCCGCTGAGCCCCGGACGAGACGACGGCCGCACCGGTCACCGGTGCGGCCGTCCGTGTCCCACGGGTGGTGACTCAGTGCCGGATCTGCACCCCGGCGTCCGCGAGGGCCCGGATCACCTCTGCGGACTCGGCGAAGCCGATGACCAGCACGGCCTCCGCGCCGAAGTCCTTGATCTCCTTCGCGCCCGCGACGAAGTCGACCGGGTTCGCCTTGGCGTCCGCCGGCGGGTCGTAGGTCAGCAGCTTGAGCCGGTCACCGCCGATGCCGGCCCGCTCCAACTCGGCCCGGACGGTGCCCTGGAGGCCCTCGCCGTAGGAGTCCTTACGGGCGACGATGGCGATCTTCTGCGGGCCGTCGCGGAGGATCACGTCGGCCAGCGCCCGGCCCTGGAGGCTGTCCGGCGGGGCGGTGCGGAAGTAGAGGCCGTTGTCGTCCAGCTCGGTGAGGCTGGCGTCGGTGTTCGACGGGGAGAACAGCACCTTCCCGGCCTGCACCACGTCGGGCAGCACCGCGCGGGAGATGCCGGAGGCGCTGGCGCCGATGATGACGTGGACCTTCTGCGCGACGTGCCTCGCCACGGTGGCCTTGGCGACCGCCGGGTTGGTGCCGTCGTCGCCGTCGATCCAGACCACCGGCTCGCCGAGCACCCCGCCCGCCGCGTTGATCTCCCTGATCGCCAGCTTGGTGCCGGCGGAGATCGGCGGGTACGCGAGGGCCAGGTCACCGGTCTGCGACAGCAGGCCGCCCAGGACCAGCGGCGAGCCGTCGCTGCGGTCGGTCCGGCCGCCACGCTGCTTCTTCCCCTTCGGCGGCGCCTTGGTGCTCGCCGCCGACTCGTCCCCGGCCCCGACGAACTCCGTCTTGCCGTCGTTGAGCCGCTGGCCGTCGAAGTGCAACGTGCCGTAGCTCGCGGTGGACGGCTCGCCGGCGTCGGTGAAGCCGGCCCGGGTCAGCGAGACGCTGCGGTACTCCACGTCCCGGCCCGCGCGGGCCAGGGTCAGGCACTCCGCCACCCGTTCGCAGCGCTGCCCGTCGTTGGTGACCCCGACGATCTGCTTCGCGATGGCGGCCGGATCCGTCGTGCCCGCGAGCTGGGCGGCGATCGCGCTGATCACCACCGCGTCGTACGCCTCGGCGGAGTAGAGGAAGTCGCCCAGCTTCGGGTCGACGGACCGGAGCCGGTTCTTGAAGTCCTCGGGCAGGGGCGTGAGCGGCGTGGTGCCCTTCATGCCGTCGACCAGGCTGGCGCGGTCCTTCAGCTCGGCAGGGTACGAGTTCAGCATGTTGCCGTCGGTGCCGTAGAGGCGCACCTGTTGGGTGGCCGCCTCCTCGGGCTCTTCGGTCCCGCAGGCGCTCGTGGCGAGCAGGAACGTCGCGCAGGCAGCCAGGGTGGCCGCCCGCGAGGCGCGTGACTTGAACATGGTCGTCCTTCCTCCGGCGAAGGTCCGCTGCGCACATTAGCGTGCTGGGCCGTGCGGCGGGACCACGGATGCGGCTCAATCCGCAGGTCGCCCGCCCTGATTACGGAGCGTGACCGCTGGTGGATGGCTTGACCCTCCCCTCTACCGTGCTGTGGGTGACGGACTCACCACAGCAGACGCTTGACGACGCGACCGCCGTGCTCCGCTCGGCGCTGGCCGGGGACGGCGACGCGGTGGCGGGGGCGTTCGACGCGGTCGTCGACCGGTCCGGCCTGGCCGGCGCGTACGGGGTGGCCTGGTGTCTTGCCGCCACCATGGTCGGCGATCCGGTGCCGCCGGGCACGTGCGCGCTGGACTTCCCCGGCATCGAGGAGGCGGGCTACGACACCCGCTGGGTGGCGCGCTTCGTGAGCGCGTACGCCAACGCCGACGACGACACCGGCGAGGCGCTGTTCGGCGCGGCGGCGGCCGACGGGCTGCTGCCGGAGTGCCTGCTCACGCTCGCCGGCTCGACCGTGGCAACGCTGCGTAGCCGGACGACCTGACCGTTCGTGCCGCCCCGACGGCACGGCCCGGGACGACGGCGCACGCCGGCCGGACGGGTGGGCGCCCGGCGGCCCGGACGGGTGGGCGCCCGCCAGCCGGACCGTCGCCGCCCGCCAGCCCGGACGTGGCGCGGCGGGGCCGGGCCGCCGTGACAGGCTGAGGGCATGTCCGACGCCATGCTCAGCAAGGTGCGCAAGCTGCTGGCCCAGGCCGAGGACCCGGCCTGCACCCCCGCCGAGTCGGCCGCGTTCACGGCCAAGGCGACCGAGCTGATCGCCCGCTACGGCGTGGACCGGGCGCTGCTGGCCGCCCGGGACCCGGCCACGGACCCGGTCGGCGACCGGGTGGTCGAGGTCGTCGCCCCGTACGCCCGGGACAAGGCCGGCCTGCTCGCCGCGGTCGCCGATCCGCTGCGCTGCCGCTGCGTCCGCCGCCGGGAGGGCGCCGGCTTCGCCATGCACCTGTTCGGCTTCGCCAGCGACCTGGAACGGGTCGAGCTGCTCTTCACGTCGCTGCTGGTGCAGGCCGCCCACGGGCTGGCCGGCGTCGAGGTGCCGGCCGGCGCGCACGTCGCCGCCTTCCGGCGCTCGTGGCTGGCCGGGTTCGCCCAGGTGATCGGCGTGCGACTGCGGGCGGCGGAGGCCGGGGCGGTCGCCGAGGCGGGCGCGCCCTCGGTGGCTCTGGTCCTGGCCGACCGGTCGGACCGGGTCCAGCACCGCGTCGCCGAGGTGTACCCACGACTGCGGACCGCCGCGCCGCGCAGGCTGGCCGGCGGCGGGTTCGGCTCGGGCGCCGAGGCGGGCCGCCGCGCCGACCTCGGCGGCCGGGGCGTCGCCACCGCGCCGGGCGCCCGTCCCGGCCTCGACCGCTGACCCGCCGCAGCCTCTGGCGGTGCGTGACGGTGGCGGATGGTATCGGTGGCGCGTGGCCGGGCGGCGGTGGCGCGTGGTGCGGGCGGTCGGGCCGCGGCCGCTGATTCGCTCGGAAGCCGGTCAGTCGGCGCTGTGGTCGGCCACTCTGGCGGCGTAGCGGGTGAGCAGCTCGTGCCAGCCGGCGGTCAGCGCCTGCCGGTAGCCCTCCGCGGCCTCGCCGTGCCGGTCGAAGTGCCGGTGTTCGACCGCCACCCGCGTCCGCTCCGGCCCGTCGGCGTGGAAGAGCACCTCCACCTCGCTCGCCTTCGCCGGGTCCGGCACCGGTGCCCGGTCCGCCCCGATCTGCCAGGTGAAGACCAGCCGCTCGGGCGGATCCCAGGTCAGCACCCGGCCCCAGTCGCAGCGGAAGCCGTGCGGACCGATCTCGTAGAGCATCCCGCCGCCGCGCGGCTCCATGCCCAGGTCGGCTAGCTGCTCCGGCCCGGACCAGGTGTATTCCACCACCCACCACTGCGCCAGGGCGCCGGTGAACACCTCGAACGCCCGCTGCGCGGGAGCGGGGACCAGGAGGGCGCTGCGCAACGCGAATCGTTCGGACTCCTGCCGGATGCCGGCCGGGTCAGCCATCTCCTGTCCCATAGGCCCGGACCATACCGGCTCATGCCCGGGTGCGCAGCTTCGTGATTGCTGTCTTCGGGCCGCCCATCCGTACGCCGGAAGACGCCCGCGCGCCCCGCCCGTGACCGGCCGTGTCGCCGTGCCGGCGGGATGTTCGGCCGGATAGCGGGTACCCGCGCCGAACGGTCCCGGCCGGCCCGGCCGGAGAATGCGGAGCGGGGAGCATGAGCGAGAACGCGCAGCAGCGGGACGACGACCGGACCGGCGGCCGATCGAGGCGACGTGACGGGGAAGCGGAACCCGCCCGCCGGGGTGGGGAGAACGAGCCGGACGTCCTGCTGGACATCCCGGAGGTGTCGGTCGACTCGATCCGGCTCGCCGTGGACGGGCTGGACGCCGACGTCTCCCTGCGGGCCAGGCTGGCCAACCTCCTCCAGCTCGACGCCGGGGTACGGGTGCACCTGGAGGGCGTCGAGCTGGACATCACCGGGGTGCACGCCGAGGCGTTGCTCAAGGTGCGGCTGGAGAAGCTGGTGCAGATCCTCGACCGGGCGCTGACCACCATCGACCGCAACCCGCAGGTCATCCAGACGCTGTCGGGTACGGCGACGGCCTCGATGGACGACGTGAACCGGGCCAGTCAGCAGATGGCCAACCTGAGTGAGCAGCTCACCGGCCCGGGGGAGCGGGGCGGCGGGGCTGAGCAGCTCACCGCCCTCGGGGAGCAGCGCCCGCTGGAGCGGGCCGGCGGCGCGACCGACGATCTCGGTCAGCAGGTGGGCGCGATCGGTGCGGTCGCCGACCAGTCACTGCGGGAGCCGGGCGGCCCGGGCCGGGGCGGCAAGCCCGGCGCCGGCCAGGGCGGGGAGCCGGGCG
>NZ_WAAS01000137.1:0-16850 GCF_008806585.1 Micromonospora sp. AMSO12t | reverse complement strand
CGGCGAACCGCCACGTCCCGCCCGGGTACGACCCCGGCGGCCACGCGGCGCCCCCGTTGCGCCACAGCGGCTGCCAGGCCGCCATCGCGTGGCCGGCGTCGTACCAGGTGTTGTCGCCGCGCCACGCCGAGGCCCAGCGGTGGGCGGCCACAAGGGACAGATTCGCGCCGGAGGTCATCGACCACGTCGGCATCCCCGGCACGTCCCCCGTCGGCCGGGCCGCCACGGCGGGATCCCCGACCGCCGGCAGGGCACCGTCGACGTTGAACGCCACCTCCCACACCGGCGCCGTCGTCTGGCCGGTCACCGACCAGGTGACGTCGCTCTGCAGCGCCGGCCCGGTCCAGCGGGGCGCCACGGTCAGCAGCCAGTCGGCGGTGACCGGCTCGTCGCCCATCCGCATGCCGACCAGGTTGATCCGGGAACCGTCGGCGGAGACGTCCACCCTTGCCGGCGGGCCCGCCCGGTCCGTGACGTCGAAGCGGCCGACCGACAGGTAGGGACCGGTGCCCCGGTGCGACGAGTCCAACGCCGGCCGGTACGCCCCCGCGCCGGCCGGGTCGACCGCCAGGGACGCGATCCGGGTGTGCGGCCAGGTGCGCACGTCGGCGCGCAGGAAACCGGTGCTCACCTGGTAGCCGCGGGCGACCACCTGGGTGGACCAGGTCAGCGGGGCGAGCCACAGCCCGCCCTGGCCCCAGCCGGCGTGGCTCAGGTACCAGTTCTCCCCGTCGACCACGACCTCGGCGGCGTGCGCGTCGAGTACGGTCACCTTCTCCGCCCCCTCGAAGCGCAGGGGGTCGCGGCTGCGGTAGACGGCGGTGCGCCGGTACGCCGCGCCGTAGTCGGTGCCGTCGCAGCAGACGAAGAGGTACCACCAGTCCCCCCGGCGCACCACGAACGGCGACTCCGTCTGACCGGCGGCCCGGCCGGTGTGCGGCGACGCGTACGCCACACCACGTCCGCTCCACGTCCGCAGGTCGGCGCTGGTGCGGTACGCGACCACGTGGTTGCCGCCCTGCGGATTCGAGGTCGCCGTGTAGTACATGACCCAGCGGTCACCGACCCGGGTCACCATCGGGTCACGCGCCTCCCAGCCGTCGCTGAACAGCGGGTTGGCGGGGCTGCGGGTCCAGGTGAACAGGTCGGTCGAGGTGGCCAGGTGCATCCGGTAGTTCGCGTAGTCGGGGCTGCCGGCCGCGTAGAACATGTAGTAGACGCCCTGGTCGTGGACGACGTGGGGCGCCCAGATCCACTGTTCGCCCCTCGACGGGTCGGCCGTCAGCGCCGGTGGCCGCTTCGTCCACGGCCCGGTGGGCGTGGGCGCCGTGGCGTGGCCGAAGCTCTTCTCGTCCTGCGGCGCGCCGGGCTCGGCGTGGGCGATGGCGAAGGCGTGCCACAGCCCGGTCCGCTGGTCGCGCACGATCGTGTGGTCGTTGTAGTACCACGCCGTCGGCTCCCCCACGCCCGGGTCGTAGACCCGCGTCAGCGGCCCCCGCGCCGGCGTCTCGGCCACCGTCTCGTACGCCGTCGTGGTGACCGCCGCCAGCGGGCCGACGCGGCGCAGGGTGAGCGTGTCCAGGCCCGCGAAGAACCCCGTCGAGGAGGCGGAGCGGCCGGTCACCGTCACCGTCAGCCGGTGGCTGCCGGCGGCGAGCGAGGCCGATCCCAGCGGTACGGCCTCGACGCGCCGCACGGTCGGGGCGTAGCCGTCGAAGAGCTGACCGACGGCCACCCCGTCGACGGCGAAGCGCAGGGTGCCGTAGTCGGCGGCGCGGGTGAGCACGGCGCCGATGTCGTACTGCCCGGCCGGCACCGGCGGCAGCGACACGGTGACCGAGTCCCCCGCCCGGGCGGCACGCAGCCAGAGTTGGCGGCCCGCCGACCAGGCGATCCCGCAGCAGTTGGCCTGCGCCTCGACCGGGGCGGTCGACGAGAGCACCGTCAGCGACTCCGCCTCGGCCCGTACGACGTCCTCGGCGGCGGCCGGCGTGGCCGGGACGGCCAGCAGGGCGGCGCCGAGCAGGAGCACCGCGAGCATCCGGGGCGCGCGCATCACGACACGCTCGGGCGGGGCAGGTCGGTGCCGGGCGCGAACTGGTCGTGCCACCTGACGCCCGGGCCGAAGCCGCCGCCGGTCGACAGCGCCACGTACGTGTCCGCACTGGTTCCCCGCGTGTACGTCACGAGGTCCGCCCTTCCGTCGCCGTTGAAGTCGCCGATGCCGGGCAGTTCGTCGCCCACCGCGAACCAGTCGTGCCACCTGCCGGCCTGCGCGCCGAAGCGCGTGCCGTCGGAGAGCGCCACGAACACGTCGCCGGTGGTCCCCCGGGTGAACGTCACCACGTCGTCACGCCCGTCGCCGTCGACGTCGCCCAGCGCCGGCAGTTGGTCGCCGAGCGCGAGCGAGTCGTGCCACTTCCAGCCGTCCTCGACGAACCGCGTCCCGTCGGAGCGGGAGACGAACACGTCGCCGGTGGCGCCCCGGGTGAACGTCACGATGTCGTCGCGCCCGTCGCCGTCGACGTCGCCCACCGCCGGCAGCTCGTCGCCGAGCGCGAAGTGGTCGTGCCACTTGACGCCGGGGCCGAAGCCGCTGCCGGTCGACAGCGCCACGTACACGTCGGCGGCGGCGCCCCGGGTGAAGGTGATGATGTCGGTGCGCCCGTCGCCGTTGACGTCGCCGACGGCGGGAATCTCCGTACCCGTGGCGAAGAAGTCGTGCCACTTGGCCCCGGCGGCGTACGTCGTGCCGGTGGAGAGCCCCACGTAGACGTCGGCGCTGTCGCCCCGGGTGAAGGTGATGACGTCGGCCCGACCGTCGCCGTCGACGTCGCCGGTGAACGGGAGCTCCTCGCCGACGGCGAAGAAGTCGTTCCACCTCCGGCCGTCCGGCACGAACCGGGTGCCGTCCGACACCGACGTGGTCACGTCGGCGGTGGCGCCCCGGGTGAACGCCACGGCGTCGTCGCGGCGGTCGCCGTTGGCGTCGCTGGTGTTGCGGGTGCGGGTGGTGGCCGACACCTCGGCCGAGGGCGCGGAGGCGTTGCCGGCGCCGTCGACCGCGACGACCCGGTAGTGGCGGGTCTGTCCGGCCGGCAGCGGGCCGTGCCGGAAGGTGGTCGTCCGGGTCGTGCCGACCAGGTTGGCGGGGGTGGTCGCGACGTTGGGATTGCGCGAGGCGTAGACCCGGTAGCCGGCGACGCCCACGTCGTCCGGCGACGCCGACCAGGACAGGCCGAGGGCGTGCACCCGACCGCCGGCCAGGCCGAGCCCGGTGACCGCGCCCGGCCCGGTGACGTCGAGGAACGGGGGAACCATGCTGTCGGCCTCGTAGCGGGCCGCCGTCCAGGCCGGTGCGCCGGCCGCCGGGGTGAGGGTGATGGTGACCGTCGCGCGGCCGGCGGTCAGCGCGGGCGGGAGGACGAACTCGTCGGCCAGCCAGCGCTGCCGGTCGTTGCCCAGCGGTTGCCGCCACACGCCGGCCGGGCGGCCGTCGACCGACACGGCGACCTGCTGGTACGCGCCGGCCTGGTCGCCGTGCCGGCGCAGCCGTACGCCCTGGTTGGCGGGGTCCACGGCGAGCCGGAAGCTGGCGGCGCCGCCGGTGGCGCGCACCTGGCCGGCGACGGGAGCGTTGTCGTCGTCGCCCTCGTACGCGGCGGTCAGCGGGTACTGGGTTCCGGAGTCGGTGTAGGCGTGCCCGGCGCGGCTGGCGGCGTCGCCGGTGACCAGCGTGTCGGTGCGGCGCAGGGCGACGGTCGGCTGGGTGTAGAGGAAGGCGGTCGAGGCGTAGTTCGCCGGCATGTCGTTGGCGGGGCCGTGCTCGATGCCGAAATGGAGCCCCGTGGCGTAGGGCACCGCGTCGCCGATCATCAGCCGGTACATGGCGTCGCACTCGTCGGCACAGCCGCCGGAGCGCAGCAGGTGGGCGGTGTTGCCGGTGAAGACGCCGCTGTACTCGCCGCGGTTGAAGTACCAACCGGACTCGTAGAAGTCCTCGGTGCCGGTGCCGTAGATCTGCGGCGTGGGCGAGCCGTCGACGTGGACGCGCTCGTCGCCCTCCAGGTAGTTGCGGGTGTTGCCGCCGATGATGTGGCCGCGGGCGGTCTGGGACACGCCGACGAACCGTCCCCGGCCGGCCTGGTCGGCGACGATCCAGTCGCCGCCCCCGACCGTCTCAGCGCGGCGGGACTGGGTGGTGAAGTAGCCGGCGGCGCCGTCGGGGGCGAGGGCACCGGTCCAGGCGGTGCCCGGCGCGGTGGTCACCTCCGCCTGGACGCCGGCGACGGGGGCGCCGGTGGTGTTGGCGACCGAGATCGTCGCGGTGGAGCGGAAGGGCATCGGCCACCAGGCGCTGTACCAGCCGCCGGGTGCGGAGTCCATGGCGAACATCAGCGAGCGTACGGAGCGCTCGCCGAGTCCGGCGCCGAAGAACTCGCCCACCGGGCTGTCGACGGTGGCGCGCCCGTCGAAGGTGATCCGCAGCCGCAGGCCCGACAGCGTCGAGGCGGTGGCCGCCGCGTCGGGCAGCCGCAGCCGCAGCGCCGTGACCGCGGCGGGGCCGGTGAGCGTGGCGAGTGTCGCCTGCCCGCCCGCCGGGACGTCGACCCGGGCGGTCCTGGTGCTCGCGCCGGGCTGGCTCGGCTTCGGGTCGCGTTGGCCGGCGGCGCGCAGCCTGTCCACCACGTCGGTGGCGGGGTCGGTGGGGTCGAACGTGGACACCCCGACCGCGTCGGCGAACGTGCGGTAGGTGACGTGGTGGAAGAGCGGGTTGGACTGGGTGGTGATCCGCATGGACTCGCGGTAGGGCATGGGGACCTTGACGGTGACCCCGCCGGAGGTCTGGTCGGCGTTGGTGACCAGCGGGAACACGAACGGGTGGCCGAGGCCACCGTCGACGAGGCGCTGGAGGCTGGTGTCGACCACCGTGACGCCGTCGAGTTCGACGCGGATCCAGCCGGTGGCGCTGACGTTGCCGTCGTCGCGGGTGAACCAGATCGACTGCACCTCGCCGGCTCCGCGGTCCTCGGCGATGACGCAGCCGCCGGCCTGGCGAAGGCACGAGTAGGTGCCGACGAAGCCGTCGTCGTTGGAGCCGTCCCGGGCGAAGCTGGAGAACTGCCGGGTCCGGCTGCCGGCGGCCAGCTCGGGCAGCCGGTCGAGGCGGCGGTAGACGTCCCAGCCGACCGGGCCCTTGTCGTCGACGACGGCGAGCGCCCCGACACCGCGCGGGACCGGGGCGGGCTCGGCGGCGTGCGCCGCCGCCGGGGGGATCATGGTCGCCAGCGCCGCGGCCAGAGCCAGCCAGCGGCGGAGGTGGGGCTTCATGGATGTCCCTCCAGGATGACCGTCGGAGCCGCGAGAAATCGATTGCTCGGGAGTTAACCGGGGGGCATCGCGAGATGTCAATACTTTACCGCCACCGCTCAGTTGCCGAAGGAAGATTCCAGGACGCATTGACAGCCGTCGGGGTCCTGGCGATACTCCTCGGCAATCGATTTCCCACCGACGGGGAGGTGTCGACGCGGCGACGCACCCGTCAGCCCGGGCGGCCCTCCTGGCGGCAGCGCGCCTCCGTGGCGGAACCGCTCGCCGCACCGCTGACACCCCTCAGAGGAGCATCGTGAGACGTACTCCCCTCGCCCTGCTGGTCGGCCTCTGCACCGCGCTGGCGTCGGTCGTGGCGACCGCGCCGGCGCAGGCCGACGCCCCGATCGGCACGCTGGCCTGTACCTCGATCCCCGCCAACCACGACCCCGCGATCAGCGTGATCGTCTACCGGGTCGCCCGCGCCCACAACGTCAACGACAAGGTCATGCTCTCCGCGTTCGAGGCCGGCTGGGTCGAGTCGCACATGAACAACCTGCCGTGCGGCGACAAGTCCTCGCTCGGGGTGTTCCAGCAACGGTGGGACTACGGCTGGGGCACGCCGGAGCAGATCATGGACCCGGTCTACGCCAGCACGCAGTACGTCACCCGCGCGATCGTCTGCGACCGCAACAACCCCCGCTACACCGCCGGCCAGGTCGCCCAGTGCGTCCAGCGCTCCGGCTTCCCCGACCGCTACGACCAGGTGGCGACGAAGGCGCGGACCCTGCTCGACGAGGCGGCACGGACCCACGCCATCGCTGGCGGATCCGCCACCGACGTCAGCGGCGACGGACGCGACGACATCGTCAGCTTCACCCAGAACGCGCTCGCCGACGTCTACGTCAGCACCTCCACGGGCGCGGGCTTCGCCGGGACCTCGGTGAAGTGGAACGACTTCTTCTCCATCGGCGGCGAGACCGCCTCGACCGGCGACGTCGACGGCGACGGACGCGACGACGTCGTCACCTTCGCGCACGGCAACACCGGCGACGTGTACGTGGCGTTGTCGAACGGCACCAGCTTCGGCGGCGGCCAGAAGTGGCACGAGTGGTTCGCCCCCGGCGCGGAGATCGGCGCGGTCGGCGACGTCAACGGCGACGGCCGCGCCGACATCGTCGCCTTCACCCACAACGCGGCCGGCGACGTCTACGTGGCGCTGTCCACCGGATCATCGTTCGCCGGCACCGCCGTGAAGTGGCACGAGTACTTCTCCATCGCCGGCGAGTACCCCGCCCTGGGCGACGTCAACGGCGACGGCCGCGACGACATCATCACCTTCACCCAGGGCCCCGCCACCGCCTCCGACGTCATCGTCGCCCTCTCCACCGGCAGCGCCTTCGGCGCGCCCCAGAAGTGGCACGACCTCTTCGCCGTCGGCGCCGAACTCCCCCGCGTCGGCGACATCAACGGCGACGGACGCGACGACATCGTCACCTTCACCTGCAACACCAACGCCGACGTCTACGCCGCCACCTCCACCGGCACCACCTTCACCGGCACCACCGTCAAATGGCACGACTTCTTCTGCCTCACCGGCGAATTCCCCTACCTCGCCGACGTCAACGGCGACGGCAAGGACGACATCGTCGTCTTCACCAAGGGCACCACCAACGACGTCCACGTCGCGCTCTCCACCGGCACCACCTTCGGCGCCAGCGCCAAGTGGCACGACTTCTTCGGCCTGAACGGCGAGACCACCCTGTGAACCGCGGACGGGAGACCACCATGAGACCCGACAGACTCTCCTGGCGCGGGGGTGCCGCCGTCGTCCTCGCGGCGGCGCTGCTGAGCCCCGTCGCGCCGGCCGCCGCCGCGCCGGCCAGGCCCGCCGGTCCGCTCGACACGGCCTTCACGCGAGCGGCCGGCGAGTTCGACGTACCCAGGGACCTGCTGGTCGCCGTCGGCTACGGCGAGACCCGGCTCGACGGACACGAGGGGCAGCCCAGCCAGGCCAACGGCTACGGCGTCATGCACCTGGTCAGCAACCCCCGCCAGCGCACGCTGGAACGGGCGGCCGCACTGACCGGGCAACCGGTGGCCGCCCTGAAGTCGGTGACCTCGGCCAACATCAGGGGCGGCGCGGCCCTCCTGCGGGACATCGCCGACGCCGAGCGGCTCACGGCCGCCGACCGGGACCGGATCTCCGCCTGGTACCCGGTGGTCGCGCGGTACGCGCACGCCGCCGACGACGCGACGGCCCGCCTGTACGCCGACCACGTCTACGACCTCCTGCGGGCCGGCATCACCGCGCCCTCCGCGCGGGTCACGCCCCAGCGGGTGCAGCCGGAACTCGGCCGGTACGCCCGCGTCGCCCCCGCCGGGGTGGCGGCACCGGGTGCCCTCGCCGCAGCAGTGCCGGAGTACGCGCCGGCCCGGTGGATCTCGGCGTACGGCGGCAACTACGCGGCGGGTCGCTCCTCGCGGATCACCACTGTCGTGGTGCACGTGACCCAGGGCTCGTACGCCGGCACGGTGAGCTGGTTCCAGAACCCGTCGGCGGGAGTGAGCGCCCACTACGTGGTGAAGTCGAGCAACGGCGAGATCACCCAGATGGTGCGCGAGGGCGACACCGCCTACCACGCGCGGTCGGCCAACCCGTACTCGGTGGGCATCGAGCACGAGGGCTTCGTCGACAACCCGAGCTGGTTCACCGAGTCCATGTACCGCTCGTCTGCCGCGCTGACCCGCTATCTCTGCGACAAGTACGGCCTGCCGAAGAACCGTACCGCGATCAAGGGGCACCACGAGCTGCCGGGCAACGACCACACCGACCCGGGTCCGCACTGGAACTGGAACCACTACATCTCCCTGGTCAACGCGGGTGGCGGGTCCGGTGGCCGGTATCTGGCGGGTTCGCCCACGGACTTCACCGGCGACGGACGCGACGACATCGTCGCCTTCACCCAGGGCACCCTCAACGACGTCTACGTCTCCACCTCCACCGGCACCAACTTCGCCGGCACCTCCAACAAATGGAACGACTTCTTCGGCCTCAACGGCGAAACCCTGCTCACCGGAGACTTCAACGGCGACAACCGCGACGACATCGTCGCCTTCACCCACGGCACCCTCGCCGACGTCCACGTCTCACTCTCCACCGGCACCGGCTTCACCACCAGCACCAAATGGCACGACTGGTTCGCCCCCCACAACGAAGTCGCCGCAGTCGGCGACGTCAACGGCGACGGCAAAGACGACATCATCACCTTCACCCACGACACCAACGCCGACGTCTACGTCGCCCTCTCCACCGGATCATCGTTCACCGGCACCGCCATGAAATGGCACGAATACTTCTCCATCGCCGGCGAACACCCCGCCCTCGGCGACGTCAACGGCGACGGCCGCGACGACATCATCACCTTCACCCAAGGCCCCGCCACCGCCTCCGACGTCATCGTCGCCCTCTCCACCGGCACCACCTTCGGCCCACCCCAAAAATGGCACGACCTCTTCGCCGTCGGCACCGAACAACCCCGCGTCGGCGACATCAACGGCGACGGCAAGGACGACATCGTCACCTTCACCTGCAACACCAACGCCGACGTCTACGCCGCCACCTCCACCGGCACGTCATTCGCCGGCACCACCGTCAAATGGCACGACTTCTTCTGCCTCGCCGGCGAATTCCCCTACCTCGCCGACGTCAACGGCGACAACAAAGACGACATC
Source organism: Micromonospora sp. AMSO12t (assembly GCF_008806585.1). NCBI lineage: Bacteria > Bacillati > Actinomycetota > Actinomycetes > Micromonosporales > Micromonosporaceae > Micromonospora > Micromonospora sp. AMSO12t. Next base: position 7,805 of record NZ_WAAS01000137.1, on the reverse strand, counting down.
ATCGTCTTCACCAAAGGCACCACCAACGACGTCTACGTAGGACTCTCCACCGGCACCACCTTCAACCCCAGCACCAAATGGCACGACTTCTTCGGCCTCAACGGCGAAACCACCCTCTGAACCGTCCCGCGTAGACAGCACGCTCCGCGCCACAGTTCGCGTCCGCCCGGCGCGGCTTCACCCGATGGAGGATCCATGGACAACACCCCTGCCGCCCGCCGGCCCGTCAGCCGCCGCCGGCTCCTGACCGGCGCCGCGGGAGTCGCCGCCGCCGGCACGTTCGCCGGCGCCCTCGCCGCACCGCTGCCCGCGTCCGCGGCCCGCGACGGCCACGGCCTGCGCATCGTCGACCGCAACGAGAACGGTGGCCGCCTTCAGTACTACCGGTTCGCCACCGACGCCATCGAGTGGGACCCGGCGGTCAACGTCCTGCTGCCCGACGGCTACCACACCAGCGGCAAGCGTTACCCGGTGCTGTACCTGCTGCACGGCGGGGCGGCCGACTTCCGGACCTTCCACATGCAGGACAACATCATCAACCTGACCGCCGGCAGGGAGATCATCGTCGTCATGCCGGACGCCTCCACCGGCTGGTACTCGAACCCGGTCCACAGCAACACCGGTCCCCGCAACTGGGAGACCTTCCACATCGCGCAGCTGCTGCCCTGGATCGAGTCGAACTTCCGCACCTTCCCGGAGTACAACGGTCGCGCCGTCGCCGGCTTCTCGATGGGCGGGTTCGGCGCCCTGAAGTACACCGCGAAGTACTACGGCCACTTCTGCTCGGTCAGTTCCCACTCCGGGCCGGCCAGCCTGCGCCGCGACTTCGGCCTCGTCGTGCACTGGGCCAACACCACCTCGGCCGCGATGGACCTCGGCGGCGGCACCGTCTACGGCGCGCCGCTGTGGGACGAGGCGCGGGTCACCGCGGACAACCCGGTCCAGCGCATCGAGAGCTACCGCAACAAGCGCATCTTCCTGGTCGCCGGCACCTCGCCCGACCCGATCAACTGGTTCGACTACGTCAACGAGACGCAGGTGCTGGCCGGTCAGCGCGAATTCCGGGCGGCCCTGGGTCGGGCCGGCATCCCGCACGAGTGGCGTGAGCTCCCCGGCGGCCACTTCTTCCGGCACGACATCTTCGTCCAGGACCTCAACGGGATGCTCGGCCGCCTGCGCCGCGCCGGCTGAGCCTCGTCGACGACGCGCCGCCACCGCAGACATCCGTCGCGGCCCGGCGGCGCGTCGTCGACGGCGCCCCACTGCGGCCCGACCGTCCCGCCCGCCGGGTGGCATCCGCCACGCCGACCGGCGTGCCCGCTCCCCCGACCCCATCCGAGCCTTCCCTGACGGGAGTCACCCCATGTCACGGCCTCCGAGGACCGGGGCGCGTCGCGTCCTGGCCGCCCTGCTCACCCTGGCGGTGGGCGTCCTGACCGGCGCGGTGGCGACATCGTCCCCCGCGCTCGCCGCGCCGAACTTCAAGGCCCCGTTCCCGTGCGGGCAGCGGTGGACCTACGACCACCACAGCGCCGAGGTCCGGCAGGCCCTGGACTTCGTGCGGGCCGACGGGGGCGCCACCGCGGGCACGCCGCAGGTCGCCTCCGCGGCGGGCGTCGCCCGGCGGTACTCGCAGCCCAGCGGCGCCGGCAACTACATCGTCATCGACCACGGCGGCGGTTGGACCACCTACTACTTCCACCTCAGCACCTACTCCGTGCCGGACGGGGCGTACGTGCAGCAGGGCCAGCAGATCGGCACCACGGGCAGCACCGGCAACTCGTCGGGGCCGCACATCCACTACGAACAGCTCTACAACGGCGTGGGGCAGACGATCGTGATCAACGGAACGTCGCTGGCGCCCTACCCCGGCCAGTACCACCAGAAGTACCTGGTCAGCGACAACTGCGGTACGTCGCCGACGGGTGGCCGGTATCTGGCGGGTTCGCCCACGGACTTCACCGGCGACGGCCGCGACGACATCGTCACCTTCACCCAGGGCACCCTCAACGACGTCTACGTCTCCACCTCCACCGGCACCAACTTCGCCGGCACCTCCAACAAATGGAACGACTTCTTCGGCCTCAACGGCGAAACCCTGCTCACCGGAGACTTCAACGGCGACAACCGCGACGACATCGTCGCCTTCACCCACGGCACCCTCGCCGACGTCCACGTCTCACTCTCCACCGGCACCACCTTCAGCCCCAGCACCAAATGGCACGACTGGTTCGCCCCCCACAACGAAGTCGCCGCAGTCGGCGACGTCAACGGCGACGGCAAAGACGACATCATCACCTTCACCCACGACACCAACGCCGACGTCTACGTCGCCCTCTCCACCGGATCATCGTTCACCGGCACCGCCATGAAATGGCACGAATACTTCTCCATCGCCGGCGAACACCCCGCCCTCGGCGACGTCAACGGCGACGGCAAAGACGACATCATCACCTTCACCCAAGGCCCCGCCACCGCCTCCGACGTCATCGTCGCCCTCTCCACCGGCACCACCTTCGGCCCACCCCAAAAATGGCACGACCTCTTCGCCGTCGGCACCGAACAACCCCGCGTCGGCGACATCAACGGCGACGGACGCGACGACATCGTCACCTTCACCTGCAACACCAACGCCGACGTCTACGCCGCCACCTCCACCGGCACCACCTTCACCGGCACCACCGTCAAATGGCACGACTTCTTCTGCCTCACCGGCGAATTCCCCTACCTCGCCGACGTCAACGGCGACAACAAAGACGACATCATCGTCTTCACCAAAGGCACCACCAACGACGTCTACGTAGGACTCTCCACCGGCACCACCTTCAACCCCAGCACCAAATGGCACGACTTCTTCGGCCTCAACGGCGAAACCACCCTGTGAGGGTGGCTCGAATTCCTACGTAGCGGGTCCGGGGCAGGAGGCGCCGAGTCTCGGACGACCGTGAATCGGCGGTGGTGCGCGGACTGAACGAGGCGAGGGCCTCCCGAGGCGACGTCGCCTCGGGAGGCCCCGCGCTGCGGATCAGATGCCGCACGAGACCCTGGCACCCCCACCGGAGAGCAGGTCGCTTCGGGACCAGCCCGACACGCCGGTCGCGCGGTTGTGCAGGTAGGTCCAGCGGGCGCCGTCGTGCCCGGTCCGCCAGCAGCGGAACGTCGCGGTCTGGCCGGGCTGACCCTGGCCGCGCGAGGTGCAGTCGGAGCCGGGCCCGGTGCGGATGTTGATGCCGGTCCCGGCGAACGTGCCGTTGACCTGCGGCTCGAAGCTGGCGATCCCCTGCGGGCAGGACGCTTGGGCCGGAGCGGCCACCGCCAGCACGGCGGCGCTGCCCAGCATGACGGCGGCGATCGAGATGCGTGCGAGTCTCATGCGGATCTCCCTTGACGACGTGACGGAACGGTCAGCTCCGCCGGTGGATGCGGGATCAGAAGTGGGGATCGAGACCGCTACCCCAGGTGTACGAACCGGTGGCGGACAGCTGGAAGTCACATTGGATGTGGTACGACCAGCCGCCGTCCTCCTCCGTGAGATAGCTGTGGTGCCGGTAGGTTCCGACGCTGGGAACGCCGGGCCAGAGCTGGTCCGTCCAGGTGTACGTGCCGGGCAGGATGCGGCCGGTGTAGGTCTGGCACGGTGCCGATGTGGGGAACGTCCACCAGCCGTAGGTGCCGTCCCGCAACGTGATCTCGCGGCTGACCGATGCGATCGGCATCCCGCTGTTCGGCCTGGCTTCCAGGCGTTGGTTCTTCTGGTTGTAGGCCACGTCGGCGGCCTGCGCCGTGCCGGACACGACCGGCAGCATGGCGAGGGCCAGGACCACGGCGGTGACCCGGCAAAGTTTCCTTGCCCACAAGCGCATGATTTCCCTTCTCAGTGCTGTCGCTTCGGATGAGCCGACTACCTGAGACGAGACTGCCCGCCGCATCCACTCATGTCGCTGTGGCTGGGCGCACAGGTGTTTAGTCTCCGTGCACGGTGCGGAACCGCTGGCGGAACTCGGTGGGCGATCGGCCGTAACGGGCGCGGAACGCCTGACTGAAGTGCGCGGCGCTGGTGAAACCCCACCGGGCGGCGATCGCGTTGATCGTACGGGCGGCGAGCCGGGGTTCGGCGAGGTCGCGTCGGCACCGTTCGAGGCGCTGTTCGCGGATCCAGCCGGCGACGGTGTGCTCCTCCCGCTGGAACAGCTTGTGCAGGTAGCGCACGGAGATGTGGTGCGCTGCGGCGATCATGTCCGGGGTCAGGTCCGGGTCGCCGAGATGGTCCTGGATGAAGGCGCGGATGCGGGCGGTCAGCGCCCGCCGGCACGTGTCCGCGGGGACGATCCTCCGGGTGTCCAGCGCGTCGGCCAACGCCGCGATCAGCACGTCGAGCGTCAGGGTGGCCAGCCGCGCGGTCTCGGCCGGGGTCAGCTCGTCCATCTGGTCGGCGAGCTGTAGCAGGAAACGCGACGACAGCGCGCCGACGCCGCGGGCGCCGGGAATGCGGACGGCGCTCAGTTCACGCAGTTCCCGGGGAGGAAACGGCAGCAGCGCCCGTGGGAAACGCAAGAGCAGCATCCGGCTCGTCGAATCGTCCGGCCGGAGTTCGGCCACGTACGGACGCGAGGTGTCGTAGAGCACGAGATCTCCGGCGCCGAAATCGGCGCGTCTGCCGTCCTGCGTCAGCGTGCCGCTGCCACTGACCATGCAGCTCACCTTGAACACTTCCGGGTCGGCCTGCCGGATCAGCCGGGGCGTGCGGCGCACCGAGTGCGCCATCGTCGTCATCAGGGTCGCCTGCACCGGGCCGAACTCACTGATGCCGACCCGCGCCTCGAAGCCGGTCTCCGCCTGCCGTTGCCGGGCCAGCTCGTACGGCACCCAGAGCTTCGCGCTGACCTCGCGCCAGAAGGCGAACCGGTCACCCGGCGAGACGTCGGCAGTGCTGACAACGTCCATCGACCAACCATAGTGACCGACACGGCCGAGCCCATCCGATGAACCGCCCAGCGGCCACCCCGTACTCGCCGAAGGAACCCCGGCCGGACGCGCAGCCCCGCCCCGGACGCGGGCGGTCGGGGCGGCGGACGGCGTGGTCAGCGGGCCCGTCGGTTGGCGCGCAGCGCGCCCAGGAGCACGCCGGGGGTGGCCAGCGAGCTCGGGTGCGCAAGCATGGAGACGACCTCGTTGAAGCGCCGGGCGGTCGGCACGTCGGTGACGGTCGCCGTGACGATCTGCCTGCTGGCCCAACTGGAGAGCCGGTAGCCGCGCGGGTAGGGCCCGTCGACGTGCGGCAGCGCCAGGTCGGCGGAGGTCGACATCGACCAGGCGACGTCGACCACGACCTTCTGCAGGGCGAAGAACCGGCGCGCGGGCGCGCCCAGGTCCGGGCCCGACCGCAGGTACGCCGACAGGCAGGCCGCGTGCAGCGCCGCCGCCGTCATCCCCTGCCCGTACACCGGATTGAACGACGCGACCGCGTCGCCGACGCTGACGAGCCCGGCCGGCAGGCGCCTCAGCCCGTGGAAGTCGCGTCGCCGGCTGTCGGCGTGGCGGTAGGTCTGCACCTCGCCGAGCATCTCGTTCGCGGCGACCTCGCCGAACTCCGGCGGGAACTGCTCCCGCAGCCGGCGGACGAAGTCGTCCGCCGTGCGCCCCGGGCGGTTGGCGCCGTAGCCGGCCATCATGGCCATCCACCGGCCGTCCTCCACGGCGAAGAACGCGGCGCCGGCCACGTCCGACGACATCCTCGCGGTGTGCAGTGCCAGGACGACCGTGGCCTCCGGTTCCGCCTCCGGACGCCGGAACAGCGCGGTCGCGTAGTTGAGGTCCACGGTCATCCGCCGCAGCGCGGGCCGGTCCCAGCCGGCCTGCTCCAACCACTCGGAGAGCCTGCTCGAACGTCCCATCGCGTCCACCACGAGGTCACCCGACTCGACGCCCGTCGCCCCGCCGGTCTCGCAGTGGACGCCGGTGACCACGCCGCCGTCGCACACCAGACCCGTGGCGCGGGCGGTGACCGTCTTGACGTTGGGCAGCCGCAGCACCTGCTCGCGGATCAGCCCCTCCAGGAGGGGCCGGGTACCCGCCAGGCTGTCGGCGTCGTCGGGTACGACGACCTTCAGCCGGCCGTCGAGGTAGTTCCGCCTGGCCGCCGGTGGCGCCTCGATCGCCCCCTGGGCCACGGCCCGTTCGCGGAATCCTGGAAACAGGCGTTCGAGCTGGAGGAAGCCGCCGGGCAGCAGCGCGTGCAGCTGCGATCCCTGTGGCACGCCCGGCCGACCGCCGGTCACGTGTGGATCGTCGCGGTCGACGATGACGACGCTCTCCGCGTAGTCGGACAACACGCGGGCCGCCAGCAACCCGGCGACGCTGCCGCCGACCACGACGGCCCTGCCGATGACCGGCGACGGCTGGTCGGGTGGCCGCACCGCGTTCAGCGCGGCGAGGACCCGGGCCGGGGACAAGGACATCGTGCTCTCCAAGGGGTACGAGGTGGGGGCCTTCCCGCATGCCTGCCAGAGATCGGTGTGTGGGTGGACCGGCGGGGCGGACCGGACGGCACGACGTCCGACGATCGTCGCACAGACATCGGCCACCTTCGAGCAGGTTCGCGGGTGTCCGGGCGGGTCAGCCGCCCGTCCGCGCCAGGATCTCCGCAGCCGCCCGCTCGCCGGCCTCGATCGCCCCGTCCAGGTAACCCGCCCACCGGGTGGCGGTCTCCGTGCCGGCCCAGTGCACCCGTCCCACCGGCTGGCGCAGCTCCGGGCCGTAGCCGCACCAGGAGCCGGGGGTCGGCGCCCCGCAGAAGCAACCGCGCGTCCACTCGTCCGCCGACCAGTCGTACTCGACGAACTCCTCGGGCCGCCGGGCGGCCGGGCCGGCGACGGCGGCGAGGGCGTCGAGCAGGCGCGCCCTGCGGTCCCGCGGCGGCATCCGGCGCAGCGCGTTCGCCTCCGGGCCGTAGCTGAACGCGGTGAGCACCCCGCGCGGGGAGGCCGGGGTGCTGTTGTCCACCGTCTCGGTCACCGGCCCGGCGAGGCAGAACGCGACGCCGGAACGGCCGTCGGCGCGCCAGAACGGTTCCGGGTAGACCGCGTGCACCTTGATCGCCGAGCCCATCGGCATCCGCTGGGTGAGCGCGTCGCGCAGGGGCGGTAGCGGTGGGTCGTACCGGATGCGCCCGGCCAGCGTCGGCGGCACGGCGACCACCACCGCGTCCGCCTCGACGCGGTCGGTGTCGGTGTGCACGACCACCCCGGCACGGTCCTGCGCGATGGCCCGCACGGGCGCGGACAGCCGCACCGCGTCCGGGCCGAGGGCGGCGGCCAGCGCCTCGGCCAGCACCGGCGGTCCGCCGACGATCCGGTCCTGCTGCGCGCCGCCGACCATCGCGAGCAGCGCCCGGCTGCCGCCGCCGGAGCGCAGGTAGAACGCCAGTTGGAGCACGGAGATCTCGTCCGGGCCGGCGGCCAGCAGCCCGCCCGCGAGCAGCCGCCCGAGGTACCGGGCGGTGGCCGGGTCCGGCGCGGCCGTGCGCAGCCAGCCGGCCAGCGTCGTACGGTCCCACTCGGTGGCCTCGGCCCCCGCCCACGGCGCGACCGGGTCGACCCGTTCGGCGTACGCGTCGAGCAGATCGAGGACCCGCGCGGCGGCCTCGGGGGCACCGGCGTGCCGGCCGTCGGGGAGGATCACCGGCGACGCGCCGTGCGCGGCGGACGGGAAGGTGGCGATCCCGTAGCGGGCGAGGAGCCCGTTGACCCGGTCCTGGGTGGGGCCGACCCACTGGGCGCCCAGGTCGAGCTGGGTGCCGTCGGCCA
>NZ_WAAS01000136.1:0-16882 GCF_008806585.1 Micromonospora sp. AMSO12t | reverse complement strand
GGGCGGGAGTGGCTGGCGGCGCTGCCGGACAGGCTGGCCGCCTGCACGGCGCGCTGGTCGCTGCGGCTCGGGCCGCCCTTCCCGTACGCCTTCGCCTCGCTGGCCCTGCCGGCGGAGCTGCCCGACGGCACCCCGGCGGTGCTGAAGCTCCAGTACCCGGACCCCGACAGCGTCCACGAGGCGACGGCACTGGAGCGCTGGGCCGGGGTGGGGGCGGCCCGGTTGCTCGCCCACGACCCGGAGCGGCGGGCGATGCTGGTCGAGCGGTGCGTGCCCGGCACGCCGCTGCACGAGTTGCCCGCCGACGCGGCGCTGGACGCGGCGGTGGAGTTGCTGCCCCGGGTCTGGCGCCCGCCCGGTGCGCCGTTCACCCCACTCGCCGAGGAGGCAGCCGGCTGGGCGGAACGGTTGCCGGCCAACTGGGAGCGGGCCGGCCGGCCGTACGAGCGGCGGCTGATCGACACGGCGCTCGGGCTGCTGGCCGACCTGGTCGACAGCCAGGGCGAGCAGGTGCTCGTCAACCAGGACCTGCACGCCGGCAACGTGCTGCGGGCGACCCGGGAGCCGTGGCTGGTCATCGACCCGAAGCCGCTGACCGGCGAGCGCGAGTTCGGGGTGGTGCCGCTGGTGCGCGGCGCGGAGCTGGGGCACTCGCCGGACGCCGTACGGCACCGGCTGGACCGGCTCAGCGCGGAGCTGGGCCTGGACCGGGAGCGGGTGTGGGGCTGGACGATCGGACAGACGCTGGCCTGGAGCTTCGGCGAGGGGCAGGTCTTCCCGCACCAGGTCGAGGTGGTCCGCTGGCTGCTCGCCGCGCCTCCCCGGTGAGACCGACGTCGGCGTGGGCGGCGGTCAGGACGGTTGGCAGGTGGGGCACCAGTAGAGGTTGCGGCCGGCCAGTTCGCCCCGGCTGACCGGCGTGGCGCAGACGTGGCAGGGGTCGCCGGGGCGGCGGTAGACGTACACCTCGCCGCCGTGCCGGTCGACGCGGGCGGGGCGGCCCATCGCCTCGGGCAGGTGCGTGTCGCGGACGGTGTCGATGCGGCCGCGCGTGACGGCGAGCCGCATCAGCGCCACCAGGTCGGCCCAGAGCGCGTCCCAGCCGGCGCGGGTCAGCCGCCGGCCGGGCAGCGTCGGCGGCAGCCCGGCCCGGAACAGCGCCTCGGTGACGAAGATCAGCCCGGTGCCGGCCACCACCGACTGGTCGAGCAGCAGCGCGGCCAGCGGCGTGGGGCTGCGGGAGATCCGGGCGTACGCCCGCTCGGGGTCGGCGTCGGCGCGCAGCGGGTCGGGGCCGAGCCGGGCCCGCAGCGCCGCGACCTCGGGCGGGGTGAGCAGCTCGCAGGCGGTGGGGCCGCGCAGGTCGAGCCAGTGCCGGTCGCTGGTCAGCCGCAGCCGCACCTGGCCGACGGGCTCCGGCGGCTCCCCGGCGCCGTCGGCGAACCTGCCGTAGAGCCCGAGGTGCACGTGCAGGGTCAGCTCGCCCGCGTGGTGGTGCAGCAGGTGCTTACCGTACGCCTCGGTGCTCTCCAGGACGGTGCCGGAGAGGCGGGCCGCGCCCTCGGCGAAGCGGCCCTGCGGGCTGGCGGCGTGCAGCTTGTCCCCGCCGAACAGCTCGGCGTGCCGCGCCGCCAGGCGGTGGATGGTGTGTCCCTCTGGCACGGGTGCCAAGGATAGCCAGCGCGCCGGGGACGAAGGTCGGCGCGGGACCGGGTGGATCCCTGCTGCCGCACGCGTGCAGCGCGCCGGACAGACAGTCGGGCAGATTCATTGACTTCTATTACGAAGGAATATTAACTGGGTCTCACGGAGGTTCGGACAGGTCCGGGCAATCCGTGACATAAACGCGCCCGTTACCGGCCGGTTCGTGCGTTCGCACATCGCCATCACCGCCGCGCGAGAGGAAGACACCCGATGTCCACCACTCCCGTACCCGCCACGGCGGGTCACCGCCGGCGAGCCCGGCGCCGAGTCGCGTCCGCAGGCGCCGGCCTGCTCGCGCTCGTCACCGCCGTGGCCGCCGCCACGGTCACGCTGCCGGCGCCGGCGTCCGCCGCCAACGAGCCGGTGAACGTCTGGCTGACCACCACGACGGACCCCGGTGGCCGCCAGGTGAGCCGGGGCCTCCAGCAGCAGGCCCCGCTCGCCTTCGCCTCCTCCAGCGGCGGCGCGACGCACACCGTCACCGTCAACGAGAACACCCGCTACCAGCAGTTCGAGGGCGGTGGCGCGTCGATCACGGACACCACCGCGTACCTGTTCCGGGGCGGGCCGATCAGCGCGGCCACCCGCGACGCCGTGATGCGCAAGCTCTTCTCCCCGACCGACGGCATCGGGCTCTCCTTCGTCCGCAACCCCATCGGCGCCTCGGACCTCTCCCGCCCCGGCAACGTCTCCCTCGACGACACCTGCTGCGACCTCAACGACTTCTACAGCAACGGCTACGACACCAACGTGCGGCTGCTCACCGCCCAGGCCCGGTCGCTCAACCCGGAACTGCGGGTGAAGGGGGTGCCGTGGAGCGCCCCCGGCTGGATGAAGGACAACGGCCGGATGGACCAGATGGGCTGGCTCAAGTGGGAGTACTACCCGATGTACGCCCAGTACCTGGTCAGGTACGTGCAGACCTACCAGGCCGCCGGCATTCCGGTGAACTACCTGTCGGTGCAGAACGAGCCGAACTGCTGCAAGCCCGCCGCGCCGACTGAGATGAACTACCCGGGCATGAGCTGGAACGGGCCAGGGCTGGTCGAGTTCACCAAGAACCACCTCTACCCCGCGCTGCGCGCCGCCGGCCTCGGCACCAAGGTCCTCGTGCACGACTGGAACTACGGCGACCACCCCAACTTCGGGGCGGTGCTGCTGGCCGACCCGGGCATCCGCAACGACCCGCTCTTCGGCGGCATCGCCTGGCACGGCTACTTCGGTGAGCCGTCCGTCGGCACCCAGGTGCGCAACCAGTACCCGTCGGTGCGCCAGTTCAGCACCGAGCACTCGGGCGGCACCTGGATCGGCAACCAGCACAACGAGGACCTGGCCGACATCGTCAACTACGCCCGCAACTACAGCAGCAGCCTGGTCAAGTGGAGCCTCGCCCTGAACCAGAACATGGGCCCGCACAACGGCGGCTGCGACATCTGCACCGGCCTGGTCACCGTGCAGGAGGGCGGCCCCCGCGCAGGCCAGGTCGACTACACCGTCGAGTACTACACCACCGGGCACCTGACGAAGTTCGTCAAGCCCGGCGCGTACCGGATCGACTCGACCGCCAACGGCACGGTGCAGAACGTGGCGTATGCGAACCCGGACGGGTCCAAGGCGCTCATCGCGCACAACGGCGGCACCGGCGCCCAGTCGGTCAAGGTCGTCTGGGGCGGGCAGTCCTTCACGTACTCGCTGCCGGCCCGGACCACGGCCACGTTCACCTGGTCGGGCAGCCAGTCCGGCGGCGGGCGGACCGGCCCGATCGTCGGCCTGGCCGGCAGGTGCCTCGACGTCGCCGGGGCCAACAGCGCCGACGGCACCGCCGTCCAGCTGTACGACTGCAACGGCAGCGCCGCGCAGCAGTGGACGCTCGGCGCCGACGGCACCGTACGGGCGCTGGGCAAGTGCCTGGACGTCCGGGACAACGCCACCGCCGACGGCACCCGGACCCAGTTGTGGACCTGCACCGGCGCCGCGAACCAGCGGTGGACCGCGACGGCGGCCCGCGACCTGGTCAGCGCCAGCGCGAACAAGTGCCTGGACGTGGTGGACAACAGCTCGGCCAACGCGACACCGACCCAGGTCTGGACGTGCACCGGGGGCGCGAACCAGAAGTGGACGGTGCCCGCCTGACACGCCTCGACCCGGCGTGGGGTGCCCGCCCGGCGGCCTGCCGGGCGGGCACCCCTCGGAGAACGGCCGGCCGGGTATCCGTGTCGGAGAACGACCACCTGGGTATTGCGGACGTGTACCGCGTGGGCGGCAAGTCTTTGCATCGGCCACCACGCATTCACGAGGAGGTGTGTGTGGTGAAGATTCCCTCGCTGTCCCGCAGGTCGGAAGAGGCGCCGACACGGGACGAGAACCTCGACGGCCGCGTCGACGACCGTGACGCTCCCGCCGGCACCGGCCGGGACGGCGCGCTGCGGGCCGACGCGGACGGCGGCAGCGGGCCCAGCCGTCCGATGGTCACCGACCGCGACGGCGAGCAGACGACCTACCGCAGCAGCGCCGCGCCCGACGGCGCCGGGCGGGACGGCGCCGCCGAGCGGCGGGCGGCCGAGCGGGCGGCCGTCGCCCGGGCGGCCACGGCCCGACCCATCGACGACGACCGACGCGCCCCCCGGAGCACCGAGCCCGACCCGGCGCTCGAACGGACCCTCGACGGTCGGACGACCGATCTGGACCGGAACGCGGCGCTGGGCGCCCGGACGGACCGGGACCGCGCGGTCGACGGGGACACCGTGGAGCGGCCCGTCGACCGCGACGGCGACGGCGTCCCCGACCGCGAGCCGGAGCGGCCGGTGGTCGCCGGCCCGAAGCCCCGAGCCAGCATCCTCGCCACGCTGGGGCTGATCGTCGGCGTGGCCGGGGCGCTCTTCGTGCTCACCGGCAGCCTCGCCGGGTACGGCATCGCCCTCGGCGCCCTCGGCGCGGTCCTCGCGGTGCTGGGCCTGATGGCCACCCGTCGCCGGCACATCGCCGGCAAGACCGACGCGCTGCTCGGCGTCGCGCTGGGCCTCGGCGCGGTGGTGCTGGGCGTGCTGGCGATGACCGGCCAGTTCGACTGGCCGACCACCGACGGGGACTGGGTGCAGCGGTTCCGCGAGTGGCTCGACTCACAGTTTGTGGACCGCTTCTAGCGGGCACTGTTCGGCTCGCCGGCGATGCGCCGGCAGCGCCGGTGGTTCACCGGCGACGCCCGACCAGCCTGGTGGTTCACCAGCCGGGCAACCCTTTTTCGGGGGCGGCGGTTCGCCGCCCCCGAAGTGTTTTCCGGGCCCGCATTTCGGCCGGGCACACCGACAGGGCCCGATACGCAACGAACCATCGTTCAGCACTCCCCAGACGCAACGTTCCGTCGGCCTGCGCAACTTCCAGCGGTGGATTCCACCATCAGCGCCGCATAACGTTGAGCAACGGCGCCAGCCCGTGGGCCGAAGGTGGCCGGGCGCGCCCGACCCCTGGGAGCAGGACAATGACGATGGACGCCACCAGCCAGCGCTTCCTGATGTGCCGGCCGACGTACTTCGCCGTCGACTACGCCATCAACCCGTGGATGGACCCGACCGCGCCGGTCGACGCCGACCTCGCCGTCCGGCAGTGGGAGCAGCTGCGCCAGATCTACCGGGACCTGGGCCACACCGTCGAGGAGATCGCTCCGGTGCCCGGCCTGCCCGACATGGTGTTCGCCGCCAACGGCGGCACGGTGATCGACGGCAAGGCGATGGCCGTGCAGTTCCGCGACCCGCAGCGCGCCGACGAGGCCCCCGCCTACCGCGCCTGGTTCGAGGCCGCCGGCTTCGAGAGGCACGACCCGAAGCACGTCAACGAGGGCGAGGGCGACATCCTGCTGGCCGGCGACTTCCTGCTGGCCGGCACCGGCTTCCGCACCGCGCACGCCTCGCACGCGCAGCTCCAGGAGGTCTTCGGCTACCCCGTGGTGACCATGCAGCTGGTCGACCCGCGCTTCTACCACCTGGACACCGCGCTCACCGTGCTCGACGAGCGGACGGTGGCGTACCTGCCGGAGGCGTTCTCGCCGGGCAGCCGGGCGGTGCTGCGCCGGCTCTTCCCCGACGCGGTGCACGCCACCCTCGCCGACGCCGAGGTCTTCGGGCTGAACGCGGTCAGCGACGGCCGGCACGTGGTGCTGCCGGAGCAGGCCACCGGCCTGGCCGCGAAGCTGCGCGACCGGGGCTACGAGACGATCGGTGTCGACCTCTCCGAGCTGCGCAAGGCCGGCGGCGGACCGAAGTGCTGCACGTTGCGACTCCGTCAGGGAAAGGCGAGCCAGTGATCGACGACATGCTGCGGACGCCGGAGGCGATCCGCGACGCGGAGCGGTGGACCGCGCACAACTACCACCCGCTGCCGGTGGTCATCTCCTCCGCCGAGGGCTCCTGGCTGACCGACGTGGACGGCCGCCGCTACCTCGACTGCCTGGCCGGCTACTCGGCGCTGAACTTCGGCCACCGCCACCCGACGCTGATCGCCGCCGCGCACGCGCAGCTCGACCGGCTGACGCTCACCAGCCGGGCGTTCGTCCACGACCAGTTCGCCGACTTCTGCCGCGAGCTGGCCGAGCTGTGCCGCAAGGACCTCGTGCTGCCGATGAACACCGGCGCCGAGGCCGTGGAGACCGGCATCAAGGTCGCCCGCAAGTGGGGCTACCAGGTCAAGGGCGTCGCGCCGGGGCAGGCCAACATCGTGGTGGCCGAGGGGAACTTCCACGGCCGGACGACCACCATCGTCAGCTTCTCCACCGACGAGGACGCCCGGGCCGACTTCGGGCCGTACACCCCGGGGTTCACGGTCGTCCCCTACGGCGACCTGGCGGCGCTGACCGCCGCCATCGACGAGAACACCGTCGCGGTGCTGATCGAGCCGATCCAGGGCGAGCAGGGCGTCGTCGTGCCGCCGGAGGGCTACCTGCCGGGCGTACGCCGGGTCTGCACCGAGCAGAACGTGCTCTTCATCGCCGACGAGATCCAGTCCGGCCTCGGCCGGACCGGGGACACCTTCGCCTGCGACCACGAGGGCGTCACGCCCGACATGTACCTGCTGGGCAAGGCGCTCGGCGGCGGCATCGTGCCGGTCTCCGCGGTGGCCGCGAACGCCGACGTGCTCGGCGTGCTCAGGCCGGGCCAGCACGGCTCCACGTTCGGCGGCAACCCGCTGGCCTGCGCCGTCGCCACCGAGGTCGTCCGGCTGCTGGCCACCGGCGAGTTCCAGCGGCGCTCGACCGAGCTGGGCGCCCGGCTGCACGCCGGCCTCCGGTCGCTGGTCGGCAGGGGCCTCGTCGCGGTGCGGGGCCGGGGCCTGTGGGCCGGCCTCGACATCGACCCGGCGCTGATGAGCGGCCGGGAGGCGTGCGAGCGGCTCGCCGAGCGCGGGGTGCTCGCCAAGGACACCCACGGCGCCACCATCCGGCTCGCCCCGCCGCTGGTGATCACCGAGGAGGAGATCGACCACGCGGTCGCCCAGCTCGCCGCGGTGCTGGCCGGCTGAGCCCCGTACGACACGGGCGGGCGTCGGGACCACGGTCCCGGCGCCCGCCGTCGTCTCCCGGCGGCTCAGCGGGGCAGGCGCATCGCCATCGTGGGCGCCTCGGCCATGACCGACGTGGGCGTGTAGGGGGCTCCGGTGGGAAGCTCGTCGGGCCGGCCGATCTGCACCCCGGGGTAGAGCTCCACCATGTCGCCCTCCGCCAGCACCCGGGACTGCTGCGGCGCCAGCGGGACCCGGTCGCCCTCCGCCATCGACCCGCCCGGGCGGATGCCCGAGCCGTTGGTGCTCACGTCGGTCACGATCACCTCGCCGACCCGCAGCTCGAACCGGACGTGGCTGCGGCTGATCCAGCGGCGCGCCTCGTCGTTGAGCCACTGCCCGAGCGTGATCCCGCCGGCCTGGTCGGGGGCGCGGCCGACCACCGCCGGCTCCTCCTCGGTGAGCACGAAGCGTCGGCGGATCAGCCCGCCCACCCGCACGGCCAGGACGGCGCTCCGCGGTCGCGGACCGGCGTCGCCGAGCCGGGTGCCGTGCCGGGGGCAGGTCGGCACGCCGCCGCGCAGCGTGGGCGGCGGCTGGCCGGCCGGGCTGCGCTCCACCACCCGGGACAGGTCGGCGAAGGCCCCGCCGCCCCCACCACCGCCGAAGAGCGCGCAGCCGGGCTCCGCGCAGCGCCAGCGCCGGGCGAGCAGCTTCACGCCGGCCGGTGACCGGTCACCGGCGACGGGCGTGTGCCCGCCGCCGACGTGGGCGACGAAGGCCGGCCCGCCGGCGCCGGGCACCGGGGCGAGCACCCGGCCGGCCTGCTCGACCAGCCACGGGTAGCGCCCGCGCAGGCCGTCGGCCCGCACCCGGGTGAGCACGGGCAGCCCGAGCAGGTCCGCCACCTCCAGCATCCGGTCGCCCGGGTTGTCGAGCACCTCGACCAGCCCGTCGTCGGCCCACCGGCGGACCACCATGCGCTCGTTGGAGGTGAGGTCGGCGTCGGAGAGCAGGGCCCGGTGGACCACCGCGTAGACCGGGACGCTGTCCTCCTCCATCTCCCGGGCGAGGGCGTCGATCACCATGCCGAGGCGGAGCAGGCTCGCCGGCCGGCCGCCGTCGAGATCCTGGTAGCGGATCACCTCGGCCAGGTCGACGACGGCCCGGGCCAGCGACGGGTCGGTGCTGACCCGGCCCTCGATGGCGTCCAGCACCTTGCTGATCTCGAATCTCATCCGACGCTCCCCACGATCTCGTCGATCCGCCGAGCCAGTTCCAGGTCACGCCGCGTGACCCCGCCCGCCGAGTGCGTGACGCACCGGAAGGTCAGGGCCCGCCAGCGGATGTCGATGTCGGGGTGGTGGTCCAGTTCCTCCGCCGTCACGGCGACCCGGTCGACCACCGCGATGGCCGCCGGGAAGCTGGCCAGCTCCACGGTGCGGGTGATCCCGGCGGGGTCTCCCGACCAGCCCGCCAGCCCACCCAGCTCGTCTCGCACCGCCTCGGCGGTGAGCACGTCTGCCATGGGGAGACCCTACCGGGACCGGTCGCGACGACGCCGACCAGCGGCGGGAGGTGTGGCCCACCCCGGCGGCGCGGCGGTCCGAAGATCGCCACGGCATAGATGAGCGGCTGTGGACCGGCGGGGTTAGGCTGACCGGCGGCCCGGCCGGGCCCGCGACCGGCGTCGCCCCGGCCCACCCTGCGTGAGGAGATTTCCACGATGAACACTCGACGGCTGGCGACCACGGGGGTCGCGCTCGTCGCCGCGCTCGCCCTCGGTCTCACCGGGTGCGGTACGGGGACGGACACGGCTGCTCCGGCCGGCGACGGTGGCACCACCGGCGCGGCACCGGCCAGCAGCGCCCCCGCCGACGCCCGCGCCGAGCTGGCCGCCGCCGCGAAGAAGCTGAACCAACAGACCGTCAAGATGCGGCTCACGTCGCCGGTCATCAACGGCAGCGGCGTGATGGACCCGGCCACCAAGACCGGCGACATGACGCTGAAGATGGGCGCGGAAGGCACCTTCCGGATCCTGATGCTCGGCAACGACGTCTACCTGAAGGTCACCGGCATGCAGGGGATGCCGAAGAAGTGGATGCACATGGACGCCACCAAGCTCGGCAAGAGCGGTCAGCTCAACCTGATGCCCGACGGCGACCCGGGCGGCGCGAAGCAGATGGTCGACAGCGTGGTGGATGTCGAGAGGACCGCCCCGGGCAGCTACTCCGGCACCCTCGACTACACCCGCACCAAGCCCGACGACAAGGCCATCCAGGCCCTCGGTGACAAGGCCAAGGCCGTCCCGTTCACCGCCAGGGTGGACGACCAGGGCCGGCTCGTCGAGTTCGCCATCGACACCCAGGTGCTGCACGAGTCGCTGGGCACCATGATCACCAACTACTCGGACTTCGGCGCCCCGGTCACCGTCAAGAAGCCCCCCGCGGGCGACACGCAGGAGGCCCCGCAGGAGCTGATCGAGTCCATGGGCTCCTGAGCCCTACCGCACACGGAACGGGGGCGGCGCCGGTCGGCGCCGCCCCCGTTCGCGCGTGTCAGCCGCGCAGCGGCCGGCCCACCTCGTGCAGGTGCGCGAGCGCCTGACGGTACGACTCGACCAGCCCCGTCTCGGCGTACGGGATGCCCTGCTCGGCGCAGAAGGCGCGGACGATCGGCCGGGCCCGGCGCAGGTTGGCCCGGGGCATGTTCGGGAACAGGTGGTGCTCGATCTGGTAGTTGAGCCCGCCCAGGGCGACGTCGACGAGCCGACTGCCCCGCACGTTGCGGGAGGTGAGCACCTGCTTACGCAGGAAGTCCAGGTCGTCGTCGGCGGTGGGCATCGGCATGCCCTTGTGGTTGGGGGCGAACGAGCAGCCCATGTAGAAGCCCCACAGCCCCTGGTGGACGGCGACGAAGAGCAGCGCCTTCACCGGCGACATCACCAGCAGCAGCGCACCGAGGTAGCCCACGGCGTGTAGGACCAGCAGCAGCGCCTCGACGCGGCGGTGCCGCATCGGGGTGCGGAACCCGCCGTCGGAGTCCCGCCCCACGATCGCCTGCACGCTCGCCACGTGCAGGGCGAGCCCCTCCAGCAGCAGCATCGGGAAGAACAGCCACGCCTGCCGGCGGGCCAGCCGGCGACCGAACCCGCGCGTCGCGGCGGCCTGCTCGTACGTCCAGACCAGCGCGCCGGCCCCGACGTCGGGGTCCTCGTCCTCGTGGTTGGGGTTGGCGTGGTGCCGGTTGTGCTTGTCGACCCACCAGCCGTAGCTCAGCCCGACCGCCAGGTTGCCGGTGAGCAGGCCGATGGCCTCGCTCGGCCCGCGCCGCCGGAACATCTGCCGGTGGCCGGCGTCGTGGCCGAGGAACGCGACCTGGGTGGTGGCGACGGCGAGGAAGACGGCGACCAGGAGCTGCGCCCACGAGTCGCCGACCAGCCCGACGGCCGCCCAGCCCGCCGCGAAGACGCCCAGCGTGAGCACGATCCGGGTCACGTACCGTCCCGGGCGTCGCTCCAGCAGGCCCGCCCCGCTGATCCGCCGGGACAACTGCGCGTAGTCACTGCCCCGCCGTACCGGCGGGTCCGCCACCGCTCCGAGCACCATCGCGGCTCCCGTTCCAGTTCCTCGATCCCGGAGCGCGCCGGCCGGCGCGTCCCGCTCCCAGTCTCCGGCGAACGGTTGCGCTGAGTAACCCTGCCCACCCCCGGTTCGGGGGTAGGGCGAGCCCTACCCCCGGCACCCGTGACCGGGCCTGATCAGCCCATCCGGCCGACGGCGGCCCGGAGCCGGGCCAGGTCCCGGCGGCGCCGCTCGTAGGTCGTGGCGAGCCCGATCAGCGCGAACCCGCCGACGGCCAGGAAGATCCACCGGGGCAGCAGGTCCCAGCCACGGACCAGCTCGTGCAGCGCGAGCAGTGCCAGGGTCACCCCACCCAGCAGCACCGGCGCCTGCCAGCGGCGGGTCGCCCCGGCGAGCACCGCGGCGAGCGCGGCGACGCCCAGCAGCAGCCGCCGCCACGGCTGGGGGTCCGCAGCCACCAGCACGGACACCAGGCTCGGCAGCAGCCCGGCCGCGAGCCCCGGACCCAGCGCCAGCCAGCTGTTCAACCCTGGCCGGGTACGCAGCGCCACCACGCCCGCCACGAGAGCCAGCGCCGCCGCCGGCACCGTGTACGCCTCCAGCACCGCCACGTCGCCGGCGGCCAGCAGCAGCCAGCCGCCGAGCAGCTCACTGCCGCCCGCGATGCCCGCGAAGGCCCACCGCCGGCCCGCCGACTCGCCCCGGGGCAGCACCCGCAGCGCGACGGCGGCGCCCCACAGCACGCAGACCGCCGCGGCGTGGCGGAGCGAGCCCACCGCGAGCAGCAGCGCGACCAGCGCCACCGCCTGGGCCGCCGCGTCCAACGCCGCCGCCGTGGCCCGTCCCCGGCGGGCCGGACCGGCCGGGGACACCCCGACCCGACCGAGCACCGCCGCGGCGGCCAGGGTGAGTGCCGCGACGGCGAGCACGCTGAACGTGGCCGCCCGTACCGGCAGCCCGCCGGCCAGCGGCGCGACGACCGCGAGGCTGGTCGCGGCGGCCACCGCGACCAGGGCACCGCCCAGCCGGGCGTCGTCGCGGCGGGCCGCCACCCCGACCACCGCCGCCGCGACGACGAGCACGCCGAGGCCGACGATCGTGCCCGTCCGGGTGGCCAGCAGCCCGAGCAGCCCGGACGCCACCAGCACCAGACCCACCGGCAACCCGACCGGGGCGAGCAGCGGACGCGGTGCGGCCAGGGCGGCGAGCAGCACCAGGGCCACCCCGCCGAGCAGCGTGCCTACCGGCAGCACCGGCCACGGCACGCCTGCGGCCACCAGCAGCACGGGCAGCGCGGCCGCGGCGAACGGCACCGCGACCAGCGCGCCCCGCCACCAACCGGCGCCCGCAGCATGGCCGGCGCCCGCAGCATGGCCGGCGCCCGCCGACGGGACGGCGTCCGCCGACGGAACGGCGTCCGCGCCGGTGGGGCCGGTCCGCACGGCAGCCCGGTACCGCCGGCCGGCCAGCACCCCGGCCACCGCCAGCACGGCCAACGCCAGGCCCACCGGGAGCGCCCCCGGGTCGGCCCGGACCGTGGGCGCCCCGGACCAGGGCGACACCTCGCCGTACGGGGCGACGAGCGCCGTCAACGCCACCGGCAGGGCGGCGGCGGCCGAGACCACCAGCAGCCCGATGCCGGCCACCCGCAGGACGACGTCGGAGCGCACCGCACCGCCCAGCGTCGCCAGCAGGACCGCCACGGCGGCGTAGAGCGTCACCGGTTCGTCGGCCGGTACGACCAGCGGCGCCAACCCGACCGCCGTGACCGCCACGGCGACCCCGCCGGAGGCGTACGCCCGCAGGTCGGGCCAGTGCCGGCGGACCGCGAGCAGCCCGACGGGCAGCAGCGCGACGGCGGCGAGCGCCGCCCGCGCCTGCCACCAGGCCGGCGCACCGGCGGCGAGGAGGGCGACGACCGCGCCGGCCGGCACCGCGACCGGCACGACGGCCGACGCCGCCCCGGCCACCCGGCGCTGCACGGCCGTGCCGCGCCGGCCGGCCGCCGCCACGGCGGTCCCGGCGACCAGCACCACCGCTAGCGCCGCACCCGCACCCGCCGTCGCGGCGAACCCGACGACCAGTCCGTGCCCGAGCAGGAGGGTCCCTGCCACCCCCGCGGCCAGGACCGTCCAGGACCGGACGCCCGGACGCCCCACCGCGACGGCCAGCAGGCCCACCGCCGCCACCAGGTCCAGCGCCACCACCGCCGGCCAGGGCGACGGCCAGCCGGCCGGCACCGCCAGCACGACGACCGCCGCGCCGATCGCGGCCAGCGCCGGCCGGGCGGCCCTCGGCAGCAACAGTCCGAAGGCGGCCACGGTCAGCGCGATCGCCACCGGAAGCTGCCACCCCCCGTCGGCGTCGGGCCCGGCGGCGGCCCCCTGCCACGGCGGCAGCGACCGGCCGGCGGTGGCGCCGGCGAGCGCGACGGCCAGCAGCACGACGAACTGCGCCGTCCCGCCGGCCACCAGCAGCGCGCCGGCCCGGGGACCGGTCCGCCACCCGGCGGGCAGCAGCCGTACCGCGCCGGCCACCGCCACCACGACCAGCGCCGTGAGCAGCAGCGACAGGTCCAGCTCGGCGATCGGGCGGATCACCGCGCCGGCCAGCACCGGCACCAGCAGCGCGGCGGCCACCGCGCGGAACACCGCCCCGCCGGTGAGCAGCGCGGTGCCGAGCAGGGTCAGCGCCACCAGCAGCAGCGGCGCACCGGCCAGCAGCGGAACGCCGGCGGCCCGGCCGAGGGCCAGCGGTACGAGCGCGCAGCACGCGGCCACGAACAGCGCGCCCGCGTGCCCCACCCAGGCGAGGACGCGCCCGGCGAGGACCGCCGGACGCTCGCCGGACGGCGCGGGCGCCGCAGCGGCCGGGGCCACGGCACCGGCGACGGGGCCACCAACGGTCGGGCCCTCGGCGGCCGGCGGCCCGACGGCCACGGCACCGGCCGCCGGAGCGCCCCGGCGGCGCAGCGCGACCAGCACCGCCAGGTCGAGCAGCGCCACCCCCAGGAAGGTCATCGCCCAGCCGGCGGCGTCCGGCCGGGCGTCGACGACGAGCAGGGGCAGCACCGGCTGCGCGGTCACCAGGGCCGCGAACCACGGCACGGTCAGACCGCTGAGCCGGGCGTACCCGGCAGCGACCGCCGCGCCGGCCCCCCCGACCAGCGCGGCGTACCGGGTGGCGGGCCAGTCCGCCACCCCGACCAGGTCCACCGACCAGGCGGCGTAGCCGTCCAGCAGCACCAGCAGCAGCCCCACGGCGGCGAAGGTCTCCGCAGTGCCGCGCAGCCCGCGCCGCACCGCCACCAGCGGCGCGGCCAGGGCGAGGGCGGTGAACGCGAACAGGATCAGGGCCCGGCCGGCGACCCCCACCGACGCCCAGGCGACCGCCGTGAAGACCACCGCGGCGGTGCCCAGCAGCAGCCCACCGAGGACGAAGAGCAGGCCCTGCACCGTACGGGTGGAGGTCTCCGCGCCGCCGACGCCCGCACCCGCCGGCGCGGGGACCGGAGCGACCGGCCCCCGGCCCGGCCACGCCGGCGGCGGGGTTGCGGCCGGCGGCACGGTCACGGCCGGCGGCGGGGTCACGCCCGGCGCCGGGCGGGCCGGCACCGGGGTGGCGACCGACGCGGGGCGCACCGGCCCCGGAGTCGCGGGCGCCGCCGGGCGCGACACGGGGAACTCCGCCCGGACCGCGGCGGCCAGCGCCGCCCGACGGTGCCGGGCCGCGTTCAGCCGGCCGGCGAGTCCCTGGTACGCCGCGCGGGCCCGCTCGACCTGGCCGCCGAGCGCGACGATCTCCCGGTCGAGCCGGACCACCTCGGCGGCGGCCGGGTGCGGCGGTCGGCCGCAACCGGAGCAGCCGGAGCCGAGGTCGGCCGGCGCGCCGCAGGCGGGACAGGGATAACCGGTGTTCTGCACCCGGCCATCATGGTGGCCGGGAGATCACCTGACCAGAGTGCGGGTACTCAGGGCCGGGTGTGCTCGTGCACCCAGGTGGCGTAGGCGGGGTCGCCGCTCTCCACCCGGGTGACCAGGATCTCCGGCACCTCGTACGGGTGGCTGGCCCGGATCTGCTCCACCAGCGCGGCGGCCCGGTCCGGCGCGGTCTTGAACTGCACCGACCACTCGGTGCTCGTGTCCACCCCGGAACGCCACCAGTAGGTGCTGTCCACCTGGCCGCCCACCTGGGCGCAGGCGGCGAGCCGACCGGCGACGGCCGCCGCCGCCATCACGTCCGCGACCGAACGGGCGTCCACCACCGTCGTCACCACGCAGATCTGGTCCACCAGCGCACCCTACGCGGCACCGTCCCGATTGGCCGCGATCCACTCGTCGATCCGCGCCCACCAGTCGAAAAGCCAGTCGATCCGCTCCTGGCGGCCGGTCGGCACCTCCTCCGGCGGCACCGACCAGAAGCGCATGATGATCCGCTTGTCCATCGGCAGTTCCCGCCACACGTCGCCGACGCTCAGCATCCGGTCCAGGCCGGTGTGCGCCACGAAGATCACCCCGGCGTCGGGCGCGGCGTCCAGCGCCGCGAGCAGCCCGCCCGGCTGCGGGGCGAGCACGTGCCGCAACCGCTCCGCGCGCCGCGCCATCCGTTCGAGGCCGAGGCCGCGCAGCTTCTCGATGGCCCGCAGCCGGCGGCCGGGGGTGAAGTTGCCCCCCTCCGGGAAGATCACGAACGCGTCGTCGTCGTCCAGGCCGTGGGCCAGGTGCCCGATCTGCTCGGTCACCGACCCCCGGCGGTCCGGCCCCGGCGCGAGGAAGCGGTTCGGCAGCCGGTTGAGCAGCACGTCGACCGCCGGGTCCCACTGGAGGCTGTCCTTCAGCACGATCCGCGGCTCGCGGTTGAACCAGTTGACCAGGGCGTGGATCAGGATGAACGAGTCGCCCGGGCCGGCGTGCCGGCAGAGCACCAGCTCGGGCCGGCCCGGCAGGGCCGTGTCCGGGTCGGTGCCCACCACGTCGATGCTCAGGTGCAGCGCCCAGCGGGCGTGCCAGAAGAGTGCCCGCAGGAACCAGCCGGCGAGCACGTAGTGCGCCCGCTGGAAGCCGGGCGAGCGGACCCGCCAGCCGAAGCCGGAGGCCACCCAGAGCACGAAGAGCGCGAGCAGCGCCGTCGCGTCCCAGACCAGGTAGACGCAGCCGAGCCAGAGCAGGCGCAGCGGCCGCAGCCGGCCCGGGACCAGCGGCGAGGCGGCCGCCGCCAGCAGCGCCCAGACCGGCAGGGTCGTCACGACCAGGAAGGCCAGCAGCACCACGCCGGGGGCCAGGAGCAGCCGGCGTACCCACCGTGGTGGTAGGGGCATCAGTGCTCCAACTGCGTCGCCAGGTAGCGCCGGGAGGCCGTGTAGGCGCGGCTGATCCGCCGCCCCACCGCCGCCATGTCCCGGTACGCCCACGGCGTGTCGTCGCGCGGCTCCAGCCCGCCGGTGGGCAGCACGTGCACCTCCACCCCGTCGGGCAGGGCCGCCATCTCCCGGGCGAACCGGTGCCGCCGGGCGATCTCGAACGCGACCTGGGCGATCTCCCAGGGTCGCCGGGGTGGGGTCAGCGCCCGCTCGATCCGGCCCACCTGGAGTACGAAGATCCGCGTGGCGCCCACGGCGACCGCCTCGCCGATCGGGATGGAGTTCACGATCCCGCCGTCGATGTAGTGCTGGTCGTCGATCCGGGCCGGCGGCAGGAGCCCCGGGACCGAGGCGGAGGCGAGCACTGCCGGCACCAGCGGTCCGCTGTCGAACCAGTGCTCGGCGGCCCGCTCGATGTTGGCCGCGCAGCAGCGGAAGGGCACCTTGAGGTCGGCGAAGGTGGTCTCCGCACCCAGCTCGGCCTCCAGCAGCTTGCGCAGCGGGCGGGGCGAGTGCAGGTGGGTACGGGCGGCGAACCGGCGCAGTTGGCGGGCCACCGAGTCGCCGTACACCTCACTGGCCTCTGGGGAGGCCCAGAGCCGGACCAGCCGGTCGGTGACCGCCTCGGACGGTTCGGCGGCGACCAGCGCGCCGTTGACCGCCCCGATCGAGGTGCCGAGCACCACGTCGGGCCGGATGCCGGCCCGGAACAGCGCCCGCAGCATGCCCACCTCGACCGCCCCGA
>NZ_WAAS01000135.1:0-16934 GCF_008806585.1 Micromonospora sp. AMSO12t | reverse complement strand
GGCGGGGATGCGTACCGCGCCGGGCACGGGGAGGCCCTCGGCCGCCAGCACCGGGGCGGCACCCGAGTCGGCCAGCCGCGCGGCGAGGTCGGGGATCGGCTGGGTCGGATCGAGCAGGACGCAGCGCCTGCCCGCCAGCCACACGCCGAGCCACGCGGCGGCCAGCTCCGCGCCGCGCGGCGCCAGCACCGCGACCGTGCTCCCGTCCGAGGCGGCGACCAGGTCCCGGGTGGCGAGCGCCGCCGACCACAGCCGGCCGTACGACACGTCGTCCGCCCCGTCCCGCACCGCGACGAGGTCCGGGCTCGCGGCGGCCGTCGCGTGCACGGCGTCCAGCACGGACGCCGTGGTGGCCGTCTCCGGCGCCGACGCCGGCAGGGCGAGGTCGTCCGCGCCCCGGCGGGACAGCTGCGCCACCGGCCGCTCCAGGTCGTCGCCCAGCCGCACGAGCAGCGCGTCGTACCGTTGCAGCAGCAGCCCGACGTCGGCGGCGTCGAAGGCGTCGACGCAGAACGCCGCGCGGACGGTGGTCGCGTCCTCGCCCGGCATGATGAAGAACTCCAGGTCGAAGCGGCTGTAGCCGTTCTCCACCATGACGTGGCGCAAGGGCATCCCGGTCAGGGTGGCGGAGGCGTCGACGGTGCCGGGCACGTAGTTGAACAGGTGCCGGAAGAACGAGCTGCGCCACGACGACGGCGCGTCGCCGAGCACGGCGGGGGAGACGTGCTCCAGCGGCACGTCGGCGTGGCTGATCGCCTCCAGGAAGGTGCTGCGCGTCTGCTTGACGACGGCGCGGAAGTCGGCGTCCGGGTCGACCCGCACCCGCAGCGGCACCAGGTTCGCGTGATAGCCGATGGCGTTCATGCTGCGCTGGTCGCGCACGTTCACCGGGGTGCCGATGACCACGTCGGAGCCCGCGCCGTGCTGGGCGAGCAGCACCGAGTACGCCGCGAGCAGCACGACAGCCTCGGAGGCGCGCAGTTCGCGCTGGAAGCGGCGCACCACGGCGCGGGCCGGCGCGGAGAGCTCGTGGTGGACGGTGCGGGCGCGCAGGGACGGCGCCCCGACGGGCGGCAGGGCGCACCACAGGCCCGCCTCGGCGGCCCGCAGCCCGTCGAGGTTCTTGCGCCAGTACGCGACGCTGCGCTCGTTCGGCGTGCGCTCCGCTAGCGCGGCCATCGGGGCGTCGTCGGGCCGGCCGCCCGCCGCGAGCGCCTCGTAGCCGGCGAGCAGTTCGCGGAGCAGGATCGTGGTCGACATGGCGTCGAAGTTCAGGTGGTGCACGACGACGCAGCACACGTCGGCGTCCGCTCCCGCGCGGATCCCCGCCCGCAGCAGGGGGCGGCCGTCGATCTCGAAGGGCTCGGCGGCGAACGCGGTCAGGTCGGCGTCCATCCCGTCGTCACCGGCCGGGATGTCCACCACGGGCACGTCGAGCTGGTCGGCGGCGAGCACCTCCCGGGTCAGCGTCGCGTCGTCGGAGCGGAACACGGTGCGCAGCACCTCGTGCCGGGCCAGCACCGCCCGCAGCGCCGCCGTGAACAGCCCGCGGTCGATCCGGCCGGCCACCTCGAAGGCGACCGCCACGTTGTTGACCCCGGTGTCCGGCACCAGCCGCTCGAGCAGCCACATGGCTGCTTCCTTCCTGCTGGCCGCGATGCTCATGCTCACTCGTCCCCTCGGTCGGTGTCGGCGCAGACCTCGGCGAGCCGCGCCACGGTCCGGTTTTCCAGCACGTCGCGCAGCGACAGGGTGAGCCCGCGCCGGCGTGCCTCGTTGACCAGTTGGGCGGCGCCGAGGCTGGTGCCGCCCCGGACGAAGAAGTCGTCGTCGACGCCGATCGAGGAGACGGCCGTGTAGGTGGCGAAGAGCTCGCAGAGCAACGCCTGCAACTCGTCGGCCGGCGCCCGCCCACCCGGGGTCGCCGCGACCTCCGGCGCCGGCAGGGCCGCCGTGTCGAGCTTGCGGTTGACGGTCAGCGGCAGCGCCGGGAGGCTCACCACGGCGCTCGGCACCATGTACTCCGGCAGCGTCTCGGCAAGGTCCTTGCGCACCTGCTGCGCGTCGATCCTCGCGCCCTCCCCGGGCACGACGTACGCGACGAGCTGCTTGACCTCCGGCGTGTCCGTACGGATCACCGCCGCCGCGTGCCGCACCTCCGGACGGCGCAGCAGTGCCGCCTCGATCTCGCCCAGCTCGATGCGGTAGCCGCGGATCTTGGCCTGGTTGTCGACCCGCCCGCAGAACTCGTACTCGCCGTCCTCGGTGGGCCGGACCCGGTCGCCGGAGCGGTACATGCGCGAGCCGGGCGGGCCGAACGGGTCGGGCAGGAACCGCTCGGCGGTCAGGCCCGGCCGGTGCAGGTAGCCCCGGGCCAGCTGGCCGCCCGCGATGTGCAGCTCGCCGATCTCGCCGGGCCGCACCGGGCGCAGCTCGTCGTCCAGCACGTGGTAGCGCACGTCGGGCATGGGCTGGCCGATGGGCAGCGGCCCCGGCGGCACCGGCTGGTCGGGCTCGATGACCACGGTGCTGCACCCGACGGTCGTCTCCGTCGGGCCGTACTCGTTGACCACCCGCGCGCCGGGGTGCCGGCGGCGCCAGGCGTCGACGGTCTCGCCGAGCAGCAGCTCGCCACCCGCCATCAGCTCCCCGGTCGGGGACGCCTGGGCCGGCAGCGCGGTGAGCAGCGGGATGTGCGACGGCGTCACCTTCACGAAGGTGGGCCGCTGCTGCCCGGCCGGTCCGGCGGCGGGCGTGCCCATCTCCTCCAGGGCGCCGATGTGCACGCAGCCGCCCGTCATCAGCGGCGCGTAGAACGCGGTGACCGTCAGGTCGAACGCGAACGAGGAGTGCAGCAGCGCCCGGCCGCGTACGCCCGGGTAGGAGCGCACGACGTGGCGCAGGTACGTGCCGAGCTGGCGATGCTCGATCAGCACGCCCTTCGGGCTGCCGGTGGAGCCGGAGGTGTAGATGACGTACGCGACGTTGGCGGGCCGCAGCGGGGCGAGCCGGTCGGCGTCGGTGACCTCGGTGTCCGGCTGCCCGGCGTACGCGTCCGGGTCGTCGAGCAGGACCCGCGGCAGGTCGGCCGCCGGCACCGCGTGCTGGTCGTCGCCGGTGGTCAGCAGCAGCATGGGCCGCGCGTCGGTGAGCATGTGCTCCAGCCGCTGCGGCGGGTAGCTGAGGTCCAGCGGCAGGTAGGCCGCCCCGGCCTTGAGGGTGGCGAGGGCGGCGACCACCAGGTGCGCCGAGCGGATCCCGATCGCCACGAGCCGCTCCGGGCCCGCGCCGAGCGACACCAGCCGGTGCGCGAGGCGGTTCGCCTCGGCGTCCAGCTCGGCGTACGTCCTGTGGTGCTCGCCCCACATGACGGCGATGGCGTCCGGGGTGCGCCGCACCTGTTCCGCGAACAGGTCGGTGAAGAGCGCGGGCTCGCCGCCCGCCGGGCCCGGTGCCACCGCGCTACCCCGCGATCCGCTGACCGGCGTCCGCACCGGTCATCAGGCCGGAGACCGTCGCGGCGACGTCGGGGTGACGCAGCATCTGGTCGTGGTCGACGGCGAGCGGGATGGTGCGCCCGAAGCCCTGCCCGCGCTGGGTCGAGTGCGCGGAGGTGATCGCCGTCGCCGTCGCCCACTGCGGGGCGGGGTCGATCTCCGTCGCCGCCCGCAGGTAGCCGACGAACGAGGCGAAGCTGCCGCCCAGTTCGGCCCGGACGTCGTCGTCCAGGCCGAGCCGGCGGCCCGCCACGTCGATCGCGTCGGAGAAGATCCCGGCGAGCGCGGGACCGATGAGGGTGAGGTCCTCGAGCCCGTGCTTCTCCTGCACCGCCTGGCCGTCGGCGTGGAACGCCGCGATCTCCTCGGGGGTGAGGATGGTCCGCAGCGCGTCCGCGGCGGCGTGGAAGTCCCGGTACAGCCCGACGATGTTCGGCAGCTCCGGGTCCAGCAGGACCAGCCTCGGCGCCTCGTCCTGCGACTCGGCCAGCCGGGACGCGAGGGGGGCGGCGAACACCGCGCCCACGCAGTAGCCGATCACGGTGTCGACGGTGCGTTCCCGCCGGCGTACGCCCTTCGCCCACCGCTCGACGTAGTCGGCGCCGGACATGGTGTCCTCGGCGCCGGAGGCGGGTGCCACGGTCTCCCAGATCTCGCCGGGCGCGCTCAACAGGGGCACCAGGTCGCGGAAGCACGCCTGGGTGCGGCCGGTGCTGGTGAAGTCGACGGTGAGCGTGAGGCCGCCCGGCCCGCCCTTGCGCAGTATCTGCCAGGAGTTCTTCTTCACGATGGGATCCCTCGTCGTAGCGGTGCGTACGTTCGTCGTTCAGGGGGTGCGGCCCGTGCGCTCCCGGTCGCGGGCGCTCAGACGCGGGCGCTGTCCTTCAGGTACCGCAGGATCACGGCGCCGCCGAGCACGACGGTCCAGCCCGCGAGCACCACGGCGGCGAGCCCGAGCCGGGCGGTGTCCTCGAACGGGCTGTGCCCGATTTCGGCCAGCCAGTGGCTCGGCATGATCGCGGACGCCGTCTGCATCCAGTCGGGGAACGCGACCGACGGGACCAGCGCGCCGCCGAGCACGCCGAGCAGCATGTGCGAGACGGAGGTGAGCACCTGCACGCTCTCGGCCGTGGCGACCTGGCCGATGAAGACGCCCAGCAGCGCGAACGGCAGCGTGCCGACCCACACCCCGAGCACCAGTTGGAGCCAGCCGCCCACCGGCAGCCGGACGCCCTCCAGCAGCGCGCCGGTGAGCGCCACCGCCGTGATCGCCGGTAGCGCCACCACCATCGCCGCGGTCAGCTTCGCCGCCAGGTAGGAGGTCGGGGACAGGGGGGTGATGCGCAGTTGGCGCTGCCATCCGGTGGACCGCTCGATCGCCACCCTGGTGCCGACGTTCAGCGCGACGAAGAGCGCCCCGAAGGCGGCGAGACTGCCGAGCAGGTGCTCACTGAAGTTGATGCCGGCGCCTCCGCCGGCCAGGTTGGCCTGCATCATGTCGAACAGGTTGGCCTGCATCAGGTAGAGCAGCGTCGGGAACAGGAACGCGACGATCCAGAACTTGCGGGCCCGGAGCACCCGCTTCACTTCGAGCTTGAGGAAGCCGGCGCTCATCAGGCGGCCCCGCCCTTCGTCGCGGTGAGGGCCAGGAACGCCTGTTCCAGGCCGAGGGCGCCGATCTCGACGTCGTACGCCTGGGGGAAGCGCGCGAACAACTCGCGGGCGGTGGCGTCGGAGTCGGAACTGACGATCTCGACGCGCTGGCCACGGGCCTCGGCGGTCATCACGCCGGGCAGCAGGCGCAGCTGCTCGACCGTCGCGTCCGGGACGGTGGCCGACAGCGAGCGGCCCGCCACCACGGAGCGGATCTCCGTGACCGTGCCGTCGGCGATGATCTTCCCGGCCTGTACGAGCACCACCCGGTCGGCGAACTCCTCGGCCTCCTCCATGTAGTGGGAGGCGAACACCACGGTGCGTCCGGAGTCGGTGAACTCCCGCATGGCGGCCCAGAACACGTGGCGGGACTCGACGTCCATCGCCACCGTCGGCTCGTCCAGCACCAGCAGCTTCGGGTCGGACACGAGGGTCATGGCCAGCCGCAGCCGCTGGCGCTGACCGCCGGAGAGCCGGCTGCGGCGGTCGGCGACGTCGGTGAGGTCGGTGCGGCGCAGCACCTCGGCGATCGGCAGCGGGGCGGTGTGCAGCGACGCCACCATCGTGAGCAGCTCGCGGATCGACACGTCGTCGAGCAGGGCGCCGTCCTGGAGCGTCGCCCCGATGACGCCCCGGGTGATGGCCTCCCGGGGGGTGTGCCCGAAGACGCGGATCTCGCCACGGTCGGGGCGGGTGAGCCCCAGGATCATGTCGACGAGCGTGGACTTCCCCGCACCGTTGGGCCCGAGCAACGCGACCACCTCGCCGGGAGCGATCCGCAGGTCGATGCCGTTGACGGCGCGCACGTCGCCGTAGCTCTTGTGCACGTCCGCCACGTCGATCGCCTGTGGGTCCACCGCACCGGGCGTGGGTGTGGCCACGAGGTTCGCGATTGCGTTGCTCATTGATTTCCCCATTTAGATCGGTGCGGGTATGCGAATAGTATTTAGCAGCGCTAGGGAGCGGGGAGCCAGGAATTCCGGGGCCGCCGCCGCGAGAATTGGCGTCCGAGGCGCCTTATTCCGGGGTGGTGAGGGGTGACCGTAGGGGTTACCCCGCGATGGCCGTACCCGCCATCGTCGGACCTGTCGTGGTCCTGGGCTGCGCATTCCGTGGCCCGTGCGGGGAGGTGTTCGTGACACGTCAGAGGCGGAACGGTGACGGTCATTCGTCGACCGTCGACGCGGGAACGGATGTCATGGGTCGTGACGACGCCACGGCCGAGTTGTTCGCCTTTCCACACACCGACTTCTTTCGGGAAACTGTGACGGGCACCGAACGGGAATTGGCCGGTAATCGGCCCGTCAATTCCGCCGCCCCGCGAACCGTCGCGACCGGCCGGCCCGATCACCAGGTGGTGAGCTGACATGGACCGCCTCGCCGCCGCAGCCGAGCGGGCCGACCGGCTCGGGCCGATGCTCGGCACCTTCCTGCACCGCTTCCCTGTCGACGACCCCGGCACGGACGGGCCGCTGCGCGGCACGCTGATCGGCGTCAAGGACGTCGTCGCCGTCGCCGGCGCGCCGAGCACCTGCCAGAGCGTCGTGCACGACGCGGGCTGGTGGGCCGACCGCGACGCGACCGTGGTGGCACGGCTGCGCGCGGCGGGCGCGGTGATCGTGGGCAAGACCACGATGGCGGAGCACGCGCTGTCCCGGCCGGACCCGGACGCGTCCTTCCCGGTGCCGCGCAACCCGTGGGACCCCCACCGGTGGACCGGCGGGTCGAGCTGCGGCAGCGCCAACGGCATCCCCGCCGGGTTCTTCGACGCGGGTGTCGGCACCGACAGCAACGGCAGCATCCGGATCCCGGCCGCGCTGTGCGGCGTGACCGGGCTGAAGCCGACGCAGGGCCTCCTGCCGGCGGCGGGTGTCCGCCCGCTGGCGCGGTCGGTCGAGACGGCGGGTCCGCTGGCCCGTACGGCCCGGGAGTGCGCGCGGCTGCTCGCCGTGATGGCGGACCGGCCCGCGGAGCTGTCCCGGCCGGCGCTCGCCGACCTCGCGGGCGTCCGTGTCGGCGTCCCGGGGGACCTCGTGCGGTACGCCGCCGCGCTGACCGACGACACCGCCGCCGCCTTCGACGCCGCGCTCGACGAGCTGCGGGCCGCCGGGGCGGAGGTCGTCGACGTGCCCCTCGACGAGGCGTTCCCGCTCTTCGCCGCGCAGCTCGTGACGATGCTGGTGGAGGCGTTCGAGGTGCACGGGGCGCAGTTCCGGGCGCGCTGGAACGACTACGGCCGGCCGTTCCGGTGGAACGTCGCGCTCGGCGGCGTGCTCCCGGCGGAGACGTACCTGCGGGCCCAGCGGGTGCGTGGGTGGGGCGCCGAGGCCCTGCGGGCGCGGTTGCGGGACGTCGACGTCATCGCCACGCCCGCCTGGCCGTCCGCCGCCCCCCGCTACGACGACCAGGCCAGCCTCCAGACGATCTCCTTCCTGCCCAGCATCTGGAGCGCGGTCGGCTTCCCCGCGCTGGCGCTGCCGATGGGGGCCGACGGCGACGGGTTGCCGCTGTCGCTGCAACTGGCCGCCGCCCCCGGCCGCGACTTCGAGCTGGCCGCCGTCGCCGACGTCTACCAGCGGCGTACGGGCTGGCACGAGCGCGAGCCGAAGCTGGGGGTCGTGACGGACCTCGCGGCGGTCTGCGCCCCGGAGGCGCCCGCCGACGGGGTCGACCCCGTCCGGCGGGAGCGGCTGGCCCAGGCGTTCGGCGAGCTGGGCGTCCCGCTGGGGGAGGGGGACCTCGACCAGGTGACCATGACGTGGTCGAAGGTCCAGGCTCTCGCGGGGGTACTGCCGGAACTCCCGGTGGACGTGCCGCCGTTCGTCGCCACCACCGGGTGAGCCGCCGGGGGCGGGCGTCGCGCACGTGGCGGACGCACGGGTGAGGCATGCGTACGACACGGTCGGAACGTGACGCGGCGGGGGTTGGTTCTGTCGCCGGTCGACGGCAGCCTGTGAAGCATGGATGACGTCGTGATCGAAGTGGACGGGCTGCGGCGCAGCTACGGGGAGTTCGAGGCGGTGCGGGGGATCTCGCTGCGGATCCAACGAGGCGAGCTGTTCGCCCTGCTGGGCACCAACGGTGCCGGCAAGACCACCACCATCGAGGTCCTGGAGGGACTGCAACCGGCCACCTCCGGCCGGGTCCGGGTGCTCGGGCTGGATCCGGTGCGGGAGCGGGCCGCGCTGCGTCCCCGGACGGGGGTGATGCTCCAGCACGGCGGGTTCACCGGTGCGCTGACCGTCCGGGAGACGGTGGAGATCTGGCGCTCCCTCACCGTCCGGCCGCAGACCACCGCGGAGGTGCTGGACCTGGTCGACCTCGGCGACCGGATGAACGTGGCGGTCGAGCAGCTCTCCGGCGGCGAGGGCCGGCGGCTGGAGCTGGCGCTGGCCGTGCTCGGCCGCCCGGAGGTGCTCTTCCTCGACGAGCCGACCACGGGCATGGACCCGGCCTCCCGGCGCCGCACCTGGGACGTCGTCCGCGAGCTCCAGAAGGGCGGGACCACCGTCCTGCTCACCACGCACTACCTGGAGGAGGCCGAGGTCCTCGCCGACCGGGTGGCCATCATGCGGGGCGGGAGCATCGTCGCCACGGGCGCCCCGGAGGACGTCGTACGCACCCTGCCCGCCCGGATCAGCTTCCGGCTGCCGGCGACGGACGCCCTTCCCGACCTGCCGCACGCCGCCCGCATGGTCGAGGGCGACCGGGTCACGTACGAGTCCCGCCAACTCCAGAGCGACCTCACCCGGCTGCTCGAATGGGCCAACGCGGGCGACATCCGACTGGCTTCCCTGTCGGCCCGACCGGCCACCCTGGAGGATGTCTTCCTGGACATCGCCGCCGACCACGACCAGACCGACCAGCACGCGGAACCGGAGGCCGCCCGATGAGCGGGACGATGACGACGCAGAGCCCCACCACCACCGCCACCCCGCGCGACCGGGCGACCAGGCCGCTCTGGCAGATGGCCGCGATGCTCAAGATGGAGCTGCTGGCGCTGCGTCGCAACTGGACGGCCACCGCCATGTCCGTGGTGACCCCGCTGATGATCGCCATCCTGCTCATCAGCGAGTACGGGGGCGAGGCGGTGCCCGGCGTCCGCCGGGTCGTCAGCATCACCACCCTGATCATGGTCTTCCTGGTGCACCACCACCTGACCACCGTGTACGCGTCGCGCCGCCAGGAGTTGGTGCTCAAGCGGCTGCGGGCGGGGCTCGCCTCGGACCGCACCATCCTGCTCGGCACGGCCAGCAGCACCGTGGCGATCTTCCTCGCCCAGTTCGTCGTGCTGGTCGGTTACGCCCTCCTGGTGCTGGGCCTGCCGATGCCGAAGAACCCGCTGGTCATGGCGCTGGCGTTGCTGATCGGGTCCGCGATCATGGCGGCCTTCTCGGCGGCGCTCTCCGCGATCACCCGCAGCTCCGAGGCGGCCATGCTGACCACCCTGCCGACCCTGGTGATCTTCCTGGCCACGCCGGGTGCGCTGCTGCCGCTCGGCGCGCTGCCGGAGTCGCTGGAACGGATCCTCTGGTTCCTGCCCATGGGGCCGTTCACCGAGATCATGCGCGTCGGCTGGCTCGCCCGCACCGACGAGGGCCAGGCCCTGAGCTTCGCCGGGACGCTGGTCGAGACGCTGCCCTCCTTCGGGGTGCTGCTGGTCTGGCTGGCGGTGTCGCTGTTCACGGCCGCCCGGTACTTCCGATGGGAGCCCCGGCACGGATGATCGAGGTCATCGCGCCACCTGGCATCGGGAGCGTGAGCATGGAGCGGGCGCAGGTCGAGCGTGACGTCGGCCTGCGCCGCGCCCGTGCCGTCACGTTGAGCACCGTCGGCAGCGGCGTCCTGGGCACGTTGCTGCTGGCCGCCGTCGGACTGTCGCGGGAGGAGGATCCCCGCTGGGCGGCGGCCGGGGCGGTGGGCGTCGTCCTGTTCGTCGCCGCGCAGAGCGGAGCGCTGTACGGGGCGATCACCCCGTGGCTGGCCGAGTCGACGCGGCGCCGCCTGCTCGCCGGGTTCGTCTGCGCCGCCGTGCTCTCCGTACCGCTGGTCGGGCCCGTGGGCGGGCCGGAGTGGGCGACCTGGGGATTCCTGGGGGCGTCGGTGATCGGCTCGGTGTCCCTGCTGCGGCAGTGGTGGGCCGCCGGCCCGGCGGTGCTGCTGTCCGTGGCGACGGCCGCCGGGGTGGCGGCCTGGAACGGGGCCCCGGTCCGCGGCCAGGTCACCATCGTGCTGGTAGCCGGCCTCTCCATGGCCGCGTGGAACGCCCTCCAGCTCTGGCTGTGGGGGCTGCTCGTCCAGGCGCAGCGGGGACGGGCCGCCCAGGGGCGGCTCGCGGCCACCGAGGAGCGGCTGCGCTTCGCCCGCGACGTGCACGACCTGCTCGGGCACAGCCTCTCGGTCATCGCGC
Organism: Micromonospora sp. AMSO12t; assembly: GCF_008806585.1. Lineage (NCBI taxonomy): Bacteria > Bacillati > Actinomycetota > Actinomycetes > Micromonosporales > Micromonosporaceae > Micromonospora > Micromonospora sp. AMSO12t. The sequence continues at coordinate 6,374 of NZ_WAAS01000135.1, read as the reverse complement.
TCAAGGCCGAGCTGGCGTCCCGGCTGGCGGCGACGGACGCCGGGCGCGCCAGCCGGGAGGCCGCCGAGGTGCAGCGGCTGGCCGCGTCGGCGCTGGTCGAGCTGCGCGAGGTGGTGCACGGGTACCGTGCGGTGGACCTCGGGGACCAGATCGCCGCGGTCGAGCAGGTGCTGCGTTCCTCCGGCATCCGCTGCGCGGTCGCGCTGCCGCCGGACGACGTACCGTCGGAGATCGCCCGGCAGCTTGTCGCGGTGCTGCGGGAGGCCAGCACCAACGTGTTGCGGCACAGCCGGGCCACCTGGTGCACCATCGAGATCAGCCAGGACGAGGACGAGGTACGGATGACAATGACGAACGACGGCGCCGAGGGGGCGTCGCCGGACCGGCACAGCTTCGGGCTGCGCGGGCTGGCCGAGCGGCTGGCCGAGGCCGGGGGGACCCTGCGCCACCGGATCGACGACGGGGTGTTCCGCCTCGACGTGACGGTACGGACCCGCCCGTGATCAGGGTGCTGCTCGCCGACGACGAGGACCTGATCCGCGCGGCGCTGGCCGCCCTGCTCGGTCTGGAGTCCGACCTGGAGGTGGTGACCGAGGCGCCGGACGGGCGGGCCGCCGTGACCGCCGCGCTCGCCCACCGGCCGGACGTCGCCGTGGTGGACCTCCAGATGCCGGCCCTGGACGGGCTGGAGGTGACGGCGGAGCTGGCGCGCGTCCTGCCCGCCTGCAAGGTGGTGATCCTGACCGGGCACGGCCGGCCGCCGCACCTGCAACGCGCGCTGGCGGCCGGGGCCAAGGGGTTCCTGCCCAAGGGCGCGCCGGGCGGGACGCTCGCCGACGTCATCCGCCGCGTGCATGCCGGCGGCCGGTACGTCGATCCGGCGCTGGCCGCCGACGCGCTCACCGCGCCCGAGTGCCCGCTCACGCCGCGCGAGCTGGACGTGCTGCGGCTGGCCGAGTACGACACGCCGGTGGCGGAGGTGGCCCGGCGTACCCACCTGTCGGCGGGCACGGTCCGCAACCACCTCTCCGCGGCGGTCAGCAAGCTCGGGGTGGCCAACCGGGCGGAGGCGTTCCGCACCGCCCGGGACAACGGCTGGCTCTGACGGGCCCGCTCAGATGAGCACGCTCCAGGTCACCGGGCCGACGAGGCCGTCGACGACGAGGCCGTTGCGGCTCTGGAAGCTGCGTACCGCGCTGGTGGTGACCGCACCGAAGCCGCCGTCGACGAGGAGGCTCGCCCCCCGGGCGTTGAGCGCGGTCTGGAGGCCGCGCACCAGGTCACCGGAGTTGCCCTCCCGCAGGGGCAGCACGAGCGCGGTCCAGGTGATCGGGCCGACCATGCCGTCGGCGTAGAGGCCCCGGCCGCTCTGGAACGACCTGACCGAAGCGGCGCAGCCCGGCCCGTAGACCCCGTCCACCACGACGGAGACGCCGCGCGCCCGCACCAGGTACTGGATCACCCGGGGCACCCAGCCCGAGGCGCCCTGGCCGACGCTCGGGTAGCCGGTGCTGCCCACCGGGGCCGTGGAGCCGAGGGTGATGCCCCGGTTGGCCAGGAAGACCCGGGGGTCCATCGAGGTCAGCCGGGGGTTGTGGATCTCGAAGTGCAGGTGCGGGCCGGTCGAGTTGCCGGTGGTGCCCATCAGGCCGACCAACTGGCCGCAGCTGACCTGCTGGCCGGCGCTGACCAGCACACGGTGCAGGTGGCCGTAGTAGGAGAAGTAGCCGTCGGCGTGGTTGATGTGGACGCTGTTGCCGGTGCGGCCGCCCAGCGGACCGCTCGCGGTGTCACCCGGGTACGAGTTGGTCTTGATGTCCCGGACGGTCCCGGCGGCCGTGGCGTAGACCGGGGTGCCCTGGCTGTTGGCCACGTCCCAGCCCAGGTGACCGGGCCGGCTGGGGCTCTTGTAGCCGGAGGTCAGCGTGCCGCGAGTCGGGTTGCTCCAGCCGGCGACGGCGGCCATCGCGGGGCTGGGCAGGCCGACGACCCCGATCCCCACGCCGACGCCGAGCGCCGTGAGGAGGGTGCGGCGTCGGGCCGGTAGGTGGCTCAGGCCGGCTGTCTCCGGTGCGTCACACATGTTGCCTCCGATGTTCGTCCCGAGGGGGCGGTTGGACGATGGAGACCGGATCGTAAATCTTCTATATCGTCGGGGGCAATGGTGAAACTTTCCTACGGCCCGTCACGCACCGTGATTCGACGGGGTCGCGGGCCCGGGGTGCGCCACGGACGATTGCCGTCAACTTCAGGTTGACGGTCGACCGTCGTCAACCTATGGTTGACGCATGACGGAACCAGTGCAGATGAACAACCCGGTACGCCTGGACGACCTGATCCAGGCGATCAAGAAGGCGCACACCGATGCGCTCGACCAGCTCACCGACGCGGTCATCGCGGCCGACCACCTCGGCGACGTCGCCGACCACCTGATCGGCCACTTCGTCGACCAGGCCCGCCGCTCGGGCGCGTCCTGGACCGACATCGGCCGCAGCATGGGCGTCAGCAAGCAGGCGGCACAGAAGCGCTTCGTGCCGAAGGCGGACGAGACGCCGCTGGACCCGCAGCAGGGCTTCGCCCGGTTCACCCCCCGGGCCCGCAACGTGGTGATGGCCGCGCAGAACGAGGCCCGCGCCACCGGCCACGCCGAGACCCGCCCCGAGCACCTGGTGCTGGGGCTGCTCAGCGAGCCGGAGGCGCTGGCCGCGAAGGCGATCGTCGCCCAGGGAGTGTCGCTGGAGCGGGTGCGCGAGGCCGCGACGGCCGCGCTGCCGCCCTCGTCCGGCGAGGTGCCCGACCTGATCCCGTACGACGCCCAGGGCAAGAAGGCGCTGGAGCTGACCTTCCGGGAGGCCCTGCGGCTGGGGCACAACTACATCGGCACCGAGCACATCCTGCTCGCGCTCCTGGAGCACGAGAACGGTGCCGGCGCCCTCAGCGGGCTCGGCGTGACCAAGGCCGCGGTCGAGGCCTCGGTGGCGGCGGCGTTGCGGGCCGTCCAGGAGCAGGGCTGACCCGGCTCAGGGCGCGGCGGGGAAGCCGTAGCGGGCGGCGTGCTCGGGATCCGTCGGGTCGACCTGACGGATCCCGGCGTCGGCGAGCCGCTTGTTGACCTCGTCGAGCCGCTCGCGCACCAACCGGGCCTCCTCCTCGGTGACCCGGCCCCGGTGCGGCCGGCCGGCGTGCTCGATCGTGCCGTAGTCGACCCGTTCCGCGCCCTTGCGGGCCTTCGGCGGGCGGACCCGCTCGGCCGTCTTCAACAGCTGCGCCATCGGCACGTCGGTCGCCATCGCGTCGAACTCGCTCGCGGTGAGCACCACCCGGCGCGGCTCGCCGTCGCCGTGCCGGTCGTGGATCTCGACCACCGCGACGTCCAGCGCGGCGTCGTCGATGCCCTCCACCTCGACCGGGGTGGCGTCCAGCCGCACGGGCCCCGCGACCAGGTCAGGGTGCTCCAGGACGACGACGCGGACCACCTCGTCGTCGGGCTGGATGACCGTGCCGCTGAAGTCGGAGACGTGGATCGTCTTCTTGCCCATGCGCGGAGCTTCTCCTGTCGTAGGCCGGGATGCCGGACCAGAAGAAATTACCCGACAGGTGTGCGAAAGCCGCCGGTGGACCGTCCGGGTGTGTCGCGCAGCCACCCCCCCGCCACGCGGGACGGTCAGCGGGTGTTCAGGCCGCCGCGCGAGGCGGCGCCGGCCGGCTGCTTGTCCACCTCGCTCCACGGCAGCGCCTCGGCCCCGGCGCGGTGACCCCGGTACGCCGACTGGGCCGGGAACCGCCCGGTGGCCTCGGTGGCCCGCCAGAGTCGCTCGGGGGCCTGGTGGTACCGGTCGTTCGGCTGATTCGGCATGACCATACCGTCCCAAACAAAGTTGTCCATGTATGAAAATGAATATGACGGACGGTCGATGCGTCTGGTTCCCGTGATCGGCCGCCGTCCCACGAACCCGCGGTCATCGACGTACCTGTACGTCTACCCGCCCGCCGCGCCGCCCAACCCTCGACGCCGGCCCGCGTGCCACGGCGCCGGGCCCGCCGGGTCACGGGACGCCGGGTGGGCCCGCCCCGTGACGGGTTCCGTGACGTGGTGCCGCCGTGCCCGCGTACGGTGATCGTCGGCGAGGCGGGCCGGGTGTCGGCGGCCCGGACGCCGAATGACCACGACGGCCGCGGGGAGGTGGGCGGCGATGCTCGACCGGCGGCTGCACCTGCACCTGGCGAGCTGGCTCGGCCAGTGGCCGGCGGGGCCCGGGCTGCACGTGGTCGGCTCGCACCGGCGGGCCCGACCGGCCTGGGACGGCCGGCTCCGGCCCGCCGTCGCGGTGACCGCCGGCGCGAGCACCGTGCTCTCCGTGGCTCCCGACCGGGTCGCGGCGGTCCGCGAGCTGGCCCGGCTGCCGGGCGGGCCGCCGCTTCCGGCGCTGCCCGCCGCGGTCGGACGACCCGGCTGGGCGGTGCACGACGACGTGTTCCGGTGGAGCGTGGCGCCGGCCCCGCTGCCGGACGTGGGGGAGTGGACACCTCCGGGCGCCGCCGGGCTGCCGTCCTGGCTGCGCCTGTTCGACCGGCCGGTGCTGGTGGTGCGCGACGCCCGGGGGCGCTATCTGGCCGGGGTCGGGATCAAGCGGCACGACGCGTACGGCCACGAACTCGCCGTCGGCACCGTGCCGGCGGCCCGGGGGCGGGGGCTGGCCCGGCGGCTGGTCGCCCAGGCGGCGCGCCGGGTGCTCGACGAGGGGGCCGTCCCGACGTACCTGCACGACCCCGCCAACACCGCCTCCGCCCGGGTGGCGACCGCCGCCGGCTTCCCCGACCGGGGCTGGCGCTCGTTCGTCGTCTACCCGCCCCGAGCGCGCCCGGACCCACTCTGACCGCGTGCCCCCTCACGGCGGGGCGCGGACCGTGGATCCCGGGCCGGATCCACGGTCCGCAGTCTCCCCCAGGGTCCCGCAGGTGACGTGCGCACCGATCACGCTACGTAACTGTGGGGGTGAAGGCAAGATGCCGTAGGTGCGATCCGGGTGTCGAATAGCGGACTTGACCTGCGGCTACTCGGGGGATGGCGTCGTAAGGGGTCAGTGACGCAGCGTACGAATGAGGTCGAGCACCTGCCGGGTCACCGGGCGCAGCACGCGCAACCGGGACAGCCCCACCAGCCGGTCGACCAACGGCACCGCACCGTCGATGAGCTGCCGGGTGCGGGTCTGGCCGGGCGAGCGGTCGTAGACCCAGTAGAGCACCACCCCCATGTACCCCAACCAGAGCAGCTCCGGCAGGTGCGGGCGCAACTCCGGGTCGACCCGGGCGGTGGAGCCCTCCAGAGCCTCGGCGAAGAGACCGATCGCCGCCTCGCGCGGGCCCGACGACTCCGCCGAGAAGGGGCTCAGCGGGGAGGTCGGCTCCGCCGCCGTCTTGAAGAAGCTGGCGGCGAAGGAGTGCGACGGGGTGAGCACGTCGATCCCGGCGTGCATCACCCCCGCCAGCCGGGCGGCGAGGTCGGGTTCCCGGGCGAGCACCGGCCCGGCCGCCGCCCGGTGCTCCACCTGGGAACGGGCGTAGAACTCCTGGATCAGGTGTTCCTTGGAGCCGAAGTAGTAGTAGGCGTTGCCCACCGCCACCCCGGCCTCCTGGGCGATGGCGCGCATGGTGGTCCGGGCGTACCCGCGCTCGCGGAACAGCCGCATCGCGGTGTCCAGGATGAGCTGCCGGGTCTGCTCGCCGCGCGCGGTCGCCGGCTCACCCGCAGCGGTCGTCGGCGCAGTCTGCTCGGTCATCGGGGTCACCGTATCCCGCCAGGTCGTCGCCCGGCTCCGCCCACGGGTCGCGAACGCGTTCGCGGACCGAGGCGGCGGCGGCGACCACCCGCCGGGCCAGGGGGAGCAGGTGCGGTCGGGCCAGCCGCTCGGCGGCGCCCCGGTGGTCGGCCAGGGCCCAGAGGCAGGCGAACCAGGCGCCGTCCCCGGCGTACACCTCGCCGGTGTCCGCGACCACGGTCAGGTCGCGCAGCGTGGCGTCGTGGTCCAGGCCGGGGAAGCGCCGCCGGGCCTCGGCCGAGCCGGCGGGCACGAACTCCAGGGGTACGAGCTGGGCGCGGGACGCCAGCCAGCGCCGGGCGGACCGGCAGAGTGGGCAGTGCGCGTCGTAGAGGACGGTGAACCCCCGGACGCCACCGCCCCCGTGCGCGGTGGCGTCCGGGAGTCCGCCCGACCCGAGGGGCCTGACGGTCATCGGACGGGCGGGCTGCCGGCCGGCCCGCTCTCCGCCCCCGGGCCGGCGGGGTGCGGGCCGGTAGGGCGCGGGCCGGCGGGCTGAGCGCCGGCGGGGTGAGCACCGGCGGGGTGCGGGCCGGCAGGGTGAGCACCGGCGGG
>NZ_WAAS01000134.1:0-17223 GCF_008806585.1 Micromonospora sp. AMSO12t | reverse complement strand
GACCTTGAGGTTGCCGACGTCCTGGGCGGCGTCACGGCGTGGCCGGGATCCCGTAGGCGAACAGGAAGACCGGCTCGCGTTTCCGCCCGTCGTCGGGCACGTCCCGGTCGCCCCACCGGGCGAGCACCTCGTTCAGCTCGCCGGCCAGCTGGGCGAGTTCGGCATCGGTCAGGTGCAGCCAGCGGTCCGTGGAGAACGGTCCCTGCGACCAGGCGGCCCGGCTGTCCTCGTCGGTGGCGTGCCAGGCGCGGGCGAGGGCGACGTGCCGGTCCAGGTTGAGCGAGGTGGCGGCGTCGGCGACGGCCCGGGCGGCGGGGTCGTCGAAGTCCGACTGGGACCAGCGGACACCCCGGGTGACCAGGCGCCACCAGCGTTCGCGCCGGTCGCGGGCCAGCTCGGGCGCCTCCTCGACCAGTTCGGCGCCGGCCAGCACCTTGAGGTGGTGGCTGACGTTCGCCGGCGCCTGCGCGGTCCGCTCGGCGAGCAGGCCGACGGTGGACGGGCCGTGCACCTTGAGCACGTCCATCAGCCGGCGGCGCAGCGGATGGGACAGCGCGGCGAGCACCCGCGAGTCGGTCACGTGGCGTACGTCGGGGTTCGTCATGCCGCCAGCCTGACATCGGCAACGGCAGTTGCGCAACACCTATTGCGCAACTGCCGTTGCCGATTCCCTCGTCACGCCCGGCCGCCCCGGCGTCGCGCGTCCGTCGGCCCGCCGGGCCTGAACGCGCCCGCCGGACGCGCCGTGGTCAGGCCGCCAGGCGGCGGGCCAGTTCGTCGGTGACCTGCTGGGCGATGGTGGGCGGGATTGCCTCCGCGATCTGCTCCGGCGAGAGGCCGGCGAGCACACCGGCGATGATCGCCTGCTCGTCGCTGAAGTCGCTCTCGGACAGGGCCTTGACCTGGGCGACCAGGGCCGGGTACGCCTGCGCCATCGCGAGCAGGAGCATCAACGGCGACTCCGCCAGCGGCGGCGTCAGCAGACCCGGCGTCCCGACGGGCGAGATCAGCCAGTTGCGCAGGTTCTCCAGGTCGGCGAGGACCTGGCCGACCGTACGGGTGGGCGACCCCGTGTTGTAGACGAGCTTGTCGGTCTGTTCCATGTCGGACTCCTCTGCTGGCGGTGCGATCAATCCGATGGTCGTCAGGTAGCGGCGGAACAGCGGGGTCTGGTCCCGGTTCGCCTTGATCGAGTCGCGGAAGAAGCTGAAGTGGGTGTGCCACAGGTGGGAGTTGTCCCCGCTCGTCCGCTTGCGCAGGCGGTCCCACCGCCGGACGACCTTGCCGTCCGGGGAGTAGATGATCTCGCGGAGGTCCCGGCTGTCCGGGGTGCCCGCGGTGCACTGCGCGACGCACCAGGTGGAGAAGCTGCGGAGGTCGTGCGCCCGTCCTGCGACGACGACCCGGAAGAGGCCGACGTCGAGCGCCGCCGCGTCGAGGGTCAGGCCGGAGGAGTCCCGGGGCGATTCGACGACGGAGTAGTCCCTGGGCACCACCCGGTCGGAGCCGCAGTGGTAGCCGCCCCGGTGGGCGGGGTCGCCGACGATGCCGACCTCGGCGGGTTCGAGGTCCTGTTCGCGGACGGTGTCGGGGTCGACGTTGAGGTGGTCGAGCAGCAGGCGGCGGACGGCCAACAGGTTTTGCGGTGCCCGCGTCATGGGTTCCCCCTCGGGGACGGGTTCGGGGTCGGGCACGACAGTGACACCGCGTAGGCGGCGCGGAAGCCTCACGCGCGGGCCCGACCGGCTGGTGCACGGCGTCGGGCAGTGGCCCAACCATAGCCCTGTCGATTGACGAATGCCCAGCTCAGGGCAGGTTCTTTCCGCCGGCGGAAACCTGCGACCTCGACGGCATGATCGGTAGGACCACAGCGGACGGACACTGTGGATCGTGCAGGATCTCCCGCCATCCGGCACGCAGGGTGACTGCCGTGCCGAGGGGCTCGCCGGTGCCGGGGTTGCGCGCGTAGCGGGGATGGGCGCCGCCGGAGACCTGCACCCGCAGCCGGTGTCCCGGCGCGAAGCGGTGCGCCGTGGGCCAGAGCTCCACCGGCACCCGCACCACGCCGGCCCTGTCGGCGGGGAACCGACCGGGCGCGACCCGGACCAGGCCGTCGCAGACGTTCCAGGACCGGCCGCGCCGGTCCACGTCGCACAACCGCACGAAGACGTCCAGGTGAGACAGCTCGCTGCGCAGGTGGATCTCGGCGCGTACCGGACCGATCACCTCGACGGGCGCGTCGAGCGGGGCGCTGGTGAAGGTGAGCACGTCGGGCCGGGCCTCGACCGGGCGGTTGTCCACCGGCCCGGCCCGCTGGGCGACCAGCAGCGGCCCGCCGAGGGAGGGCGTCGGGTCGGCCGGGTCGTAGTGGAAGCCGTCCGGCGCCGACGGGACCGGCGCGGCCGTGCTCAGCCCGCCATCCGGGTGCAGGTGCCACGGGGTCGGCACCGCCGGCGGCGGCCAGTCGGGCAGGTCCCGCCAGCCGCCACCGGCACCGCCGACGTGCACCCGCACGGGGGCCGCCGCGCCGGCGCCGGTCGGCCGCCCGGCGAGGTGGGCGTCGAGGTGGTCCAGCCCGTCGCGCAGCGCGGCGAGGAAGAGCCCGGGGCTGCCGTGGGTCCACGGTCCGACGGTCAGCCGGGGCCGGGCGCCGGCCGCGCGCAGCGCCGCGAAGTCGCGCAGCTGGGCCGGCAGGAAGATGTCGTGCCAGCCGCTCACCATCGCCACCGGCGCGTGGACCTCGGCGATCCGGTCGCCGAAGACGCGCGTACGCCAGTAGCCGGCGTCCGGGGTGTGGTGGCGCAGCCACTCCTGGAAGAACGGCACGGTGACGCCGGTGGCCACCCGGTCCGCCTCGGCCAGCGGCAGGTGGGCCAGCGCCGCGACCAGCCGGGGCTGGCCGCGCTTGAGCTCCCACTGCCGGGCCAGCCACGGCACGGTCTGCGCCTGGAGCAGCTCGGCCCAGGTGAGCACGGTGTCGAGGGCGAAGGACTCCCCGGCGTACGTCGAGTCGCGGGTGCCCGAGGCGGTCACCACCGCAACCATCGCGCGCAGCTCCTCCCCGGCGTCGGCGGCCAGGGCCCACTGCACGAAGCCCTGGTAGCTGGCGCCGAACATGCCGAACGCGCCGGTCCACCAGGGCTGGCGGCGCAGCCAGTCGAGGGTGTCGAGGCCGTCCTCGCGCTCGTGCACCAGCGGGGCGAAGGTGCCGCCGGAGCCGAACGTGCCGCGGCAGGACTGGATCACCACGTGGAAGCCGCGTTCGGCGGCGAGCCGGCCGAGCAGCCGCATGGGTCCACCCCGACCGTACGGGGTGCGGATCAGCACGGTCGGCGCGCCGGGCAGGGCCGGGGCGTAGTGGTCGGTGCGCAGCGGCACGCCGTCGCGTACCCGCACCGCGATGCCCCGGGTGAGGGTGACCCGACGGGTGCGCGCGGGCGGCAACCGCAGCGCGGCGGTGGCGAGGCGGGCTGCCAGCCGGTCGAGCACGACGTCAGCCGTTCGCGCGCCGGGCCGGCTCGTCGCGGGCGGCGCGCACCGCGTCCCGGTGCTCCCCCATCGAGGCGGTCATCGCGGTCATGAACCGGTGCACCACGTCCAGCTCGTCGTCGCTGAAGCCGGCCATCACGTCGTCGGTGCGCCGGCCCAGGGGCCGGAAGAACTCCATGGCCAGCGCGGCGCCCCGCTCGGCGTAGTGCAGGAAGACCTTGCGCCGGTCGGTGGTGTCGCGGTCGCGGCGGATGTGCCCGGCGCGTTCCAGCCGGTCGATCAGGGCGGTGACCGAGCCGGACGACAGGTTGAGCGCCTCGCCCAGGCGGCCGGGGGTGATCGGCCGGCCGACCAGCTCGGCGTCCATCACCGCGATCAGCGCCTGGAGGTCCGTGGCGTTGAGCCCGTGCAGGCCGGCGAAGGCGTGCCCGATGTGTTGCGCATCGACCGAGTAGCGCCGTAGTTCGGCCGAGATCTCGGCGACCAGTCGCTCGCGGCGCGAGTCGCGCCGCCGGTACATGCCGTGACCTGCCACGTCGGTCGCCGCCTCCCGCCCATCCGTTCCGGTTGCAGCATAACTCAGCAGTCGATAATCTCGTTTATCGAGATACTCGACGCCCGACCCTTTGCGTCGTTCGCGAGGTCTTGACCGTCGAAGGAAATCCGTCGAGAGACCGTGAGGGCATCCGAATGTCAGTGTTCACCCGCGTGGCGCGCGGGCGGCTCGCCGCGTGGCTCACCGTGGCCGCCGCGATCGTGTTCGGGGCGGCCGTCTTCGTGCTGCCCAAGCCCGACAACCCGGCGGCCGTCTCCGCCACCGGCCTGTCGGTGGAGTGGCAGTCGACCCAGGTGGAGCGCCTCCAGGACCAACTGCCCTCCCGCGACGTCCAGCCGGCGATCGTCGTGGTCAGCCGCGCCGACCGGGCCGCCCTCACCGAGGCCGACCGCGCGGCCCTGACGGGCCAGTCGGGTGACCTCAACCAGTTCGCCGTCGGCGGTCGCGTCAGCCCGCCGCAGGTCTCCCCCGACGGCACCGTCGCGCTCGTCGCCGTGCCGCTCTCCACCGCCGGCGGGCAGGAGGCGGTCGCGGAGCGGATCGACCAACTCCGCGCGTCCCTGGACGACGCGCCGGCGGGGTTGACCGTGGAGGTCACCGGCGGGCCCGCGTTCGCCACCGACCTGACGAAGGTATTCGCCGGCGCCGACACCACGCTGCTGGCCGTCACCGCCGGCGTCGTGGCGCTGCTGCTGCTCATCACCTACCGCAGCCCGTTCCTGTGGATCGTGCCGCTCGTCGTCGTCGCGGCGACGGAACAGCTCACGCTGCGTGCCCTCGACACGGTCGTCCCGGCCGTCGGCATCAACCTGCCCGGCGGCGCCGTCACCGGCATCGCCAGCGTCCTCGTCTTCGGCGCCGCCACCAACTACGCGCTGCTGCTCATCGCCCGCTACCGCGAGGAGCTACGCCGCGAGGAGGACCGCTTCGTGGCGATGCGCGCCGCGCAGCGGCGGGTCGCCGAGCCCATCCTCGCCAGCGGCTCCACCGTCGTCCTCGGCGTGCTCACCCTGCTGCTGTCGGAGCAGGAGCTCAACCGCGCCCTCGCCGTGGCCTGCGCGACGGGCGTCGTCCTCGCCATGCTCTCGGCGCTGTTCGTCCTCCCGGCGGTCCTGGTGATCTTCGGGCGCGGCCTGTTCTGGCCGTTCGTGCCCCGGGTCGGCGGGGAGATCCGCGAGGGCCGGCTGTGGGGCCGGCTCGGCGCCGCCGTCGAGCGTCGTCCCGTGCCGGTCGCGCTGCTCGCGACGCTGCTGCTCGCCGGGCTCGCCCTCGGCGGGCTGGGCATCCGCACCGGCCTGTCGGAGACCGAGCAGTTCCGGGTCAAGCCGGAGGCGGTCGCCGGCGCGGAGACCCTCGCGCGGTCCTTCCCCGCCGGCACGACCCAGCCGGTCGCCGTGCTCACCACCCCTTCGGCGGTGCGGGCCGTCACGGACACCGCCGCCGGGGTCCCCGGCGTCGCCTCCGCGCGTCCCGGTGAGGCCGGCGCCCAGGTCGCCCAGGTCGACGTCGTGCTCGAGGCCGAGCCCGGCACCGCGGCGGCGAGCCGGGCCGTCGAGGCCCTGCGGGACGCGGTCGCGGCGGTTCCCGGCTCCGCCCCGCCCCCGGTCGAGGGCGCGCCCGCGTTCGACGGCGCGGTGGTCGGCGGCAACGTCGCGGCCACCTACGACGAGAACGAGGCCAACGGCAAGGACCTGCGGCTGATCCTGCCGATCATCCTGCTGCTCGTCGGCGCGGTGCTGGTGCTGCTCCTGCGCGGCCTGGTCGCCCCGCTGCTGCTGGTGCTCACCGTGATCGCGTCGTTCTTCGCCAGCATCGGCGCGTCGTGGCTGCTCTTCGACCACGTGCTCGACATGCCGGCGCTCGACAGCGGCGTCCTGCTGCTGGCCTTCGTGTTCCTCGTGGCGCTCGGCGTGGACTACAACATCTTCCTCGTCACCCGGGCCCGCGAGGACGCCCGGCGCAGCGGCACCCGCGCCGGGATGCTCTCGGCCCTGCGGGTCACCGGCGGCGTCATCACCAGCGCCGGTGTCCTGCTCGCCGCAGTCTTCGCGGTCCTCGGCGTCCTGCCGCTGATCCTGCTGACCCAGATCGGGATCATCGTCTGCATCGGCGTCCTGCTGGACACCCTGCTCGTGCGGACGGTCCTGGTGCCGGCGCTGGCGTTCACGCTCGGCGACCGCTTCTGGTGGCCGGGGCGGGTCGCGCGCAAGCCCGCCGGGGACGGCGACGACGCGCCGACGGGACGCGAGCAGGTGACCACCCGGGACTGACCGGCCCGCCGGAAGGGGCCGTGGCGGCATCGCCACGGCCCCTTCGCGCGCCCCGGGCACGCCGTCCGCCGCGCTGTGAAGGCTGGTGGAGGCGGCCTCGTGCGCGGCTCGGCGATGGCGGAGGCGGCTCACGCGTCGGCGCGGGCCGCCACCGGTTCGGGCTCGGCCACGTCGCCGCCCGCGGCCCTGTCGCGGGTGGCCCAGGCGACCACGAACAACGCCGTCCAGGCCACCCCGAGCAGCACCGCCGTGGCGCTGCCGCTGGCGGTGCTCAGCCCCAGGTAGAGGCGGGCGCCGACGATGCCGACCACGCCGGCCGCCGCGGCCGTCCAGGCGGCCACCGCCACCGGCCAGCGCGCCCCCCGGGACAGCAGCCAGGCCAGGGTGCAGAGGCTGGCCGCCACCACGGCGTTCTGCGTCGGGAACAGGGCGGCGTCCCGGCCGTCCGGCCCGCCCGCCGTCGGCCCGGCCAGGTCGACCACCACGGCCAGCACCACCAGCGGCACGAACGCCCCGACCGTGCCGACCACGCTGAGCAGGTCCGCCCGCCAGGGCCGGTGCCGCCAGGCCAGCACCGCCGCGACGACGGCCACCAGCACGATCAGCGACGATCCGCGCAGCGCCGAGACCACCGCGAGCGTGACGTCGACCGCCCCGGGCGTACGCCGGTCGGCGAACCAGTCGGCGATCGCGCTGTCGAGCACCGCGAGGCCGCTGTGCCGGACCACCGCCCCGAGCACCCAGGCGATGGCGAGCCCGGCCAGGAAGAGCAGCAGCAGGCCCACGACCAGGTTGATCAGCAGCGTCCAGGCCGGCCCGACGTGCATGGCGAGCAGGAAGAACAGCACCCCGTACCGGCCGCTGAGCCAGCGCACCGGCCGCAGCCCCGCCGCCCGGGACGCCAGCGCCCGGGCCGGATCCGGGTTGCGGCCCAGCCACCGCCCCGCCAGCACCACCGCGACCAGCGCGGCCACCAGCACCAGCACCGCGCCGGTGGCCCGCCCGAGCAGCCGGGAGACCGTCTCGTACGACTCGCCGGCCAGGTTGCCGACGAGCACCGAGCCGCCCACCCAGGTCACCACCCCGGCCAGGTTCCACGGCGCGAACCGCCGGTACGGCATCCCGGCCGCCCCGGCCAGCCGGGGCACCAGGGTGCGGGCGAAGGCCACCCAGCGGGCGGTGAGCACCCCGCGCCCGCCCAGCCGGCCGAGCATCGCGTCCGCCCGGCTCCACCGCTCGTGACCCACCCGCGCGCCCAGCCGCCCGGCGCGCAGCCGGGGCCCGTGCCGCCGGCCCGCCCGGTACGCCAGTGTGTCGCCGATCACTGCTGCAAGGATCATCACCAACAGCGCCGGTACGAGCCTCAGCGTCCCCGCGTACGCTAGGAAGCCGACCAGCAACAGGGTCGCCTCGCCCGGCACCAGCAGACCGAAGATCACGGCGGTCTCCCCCGCGACGACAATCGCGGCGATCACATAGATCAGCAGGGGCGGCAGGCCCTGCAGCGAGGTCAGCAGGTCGTGCATCGGGCCCCCATTCCCACGGGGGTCAGCATGCCAGGCGCTGAAACGGTCGGAACATCAGTTTCGGCAGAGATCCGGGTCATCTGGGGGTAACACCCCCCGACGCGTGCCCGGCAACCGCAGACAGGAGTATGGAGGGTATGCAGCTTCGCACCGACCTCCGCAACGTCGCCATCATCGCCCACGTCGACCACGGCAAGACGACCCTGGTCGACGCCATGTTGCGGCAGGCCGGCGCCTACGGCGCCCGCGGCGAGGTAACCGAACGGGTCATGGACTCGATGGACCTCGAACGGGAAAAGGGCATCACCATCCTGGCCAAGAACACCGGCGTGCGGTACATGCCGGCCGACGGCTCCGACCCGGTGACCATCAACATCATCGACACCCCCGGCCACGCCGACTTCGGCGGCGAGGTCGAACGCGGCCTGACCATGGTCGACGGCGTGGTGCTGCTGGTGGACGCCAGTGAGGGCCCCCTGCCGCAGACCCGGTTCGTGCTCCGCAAGGCGCTCAAGGCGCGCATGCCGATCATCCTGGTGATCAACAAGGTGGACCGCCCCGACGCCCGGATCAAGGAGGTCGTGGACGACACCTACGAGCTCTTCCTCGACCTGGACGCCGACGAGGAGCAGATCGACTTCCCGATCGTCTACGCCTGCGCCCGCGACGGCATCGCCTCGCTGACCCAGCCCGCCGACGGCGCGGTCCCCGACGACAGCACCAGCCTGGAGCCCCTGTTCCGCACCCTGCTGGACACCATCCCGCCGCCCTCGTACGAGGAGGAGGCGCCGCTCCAGGCGCACGTCACCAACCTCGACGCCTCCCCGTTCCTCGGCCGGCTGGCGCTGTGCCGGGTGCGGCAGGGCACCATCAGCAAGGGCCAGACGGTCGCCTGGTGCCGCACCGACGGCAGCACCCAGCGGGTCCGCATCTCCGAGCTGCTGATGACCGAGGGCCTGGAGCGCAAGCCGGCCGACTCGGCGGGCCCCGGCGACATCATCGCCGTCGCCGGCATCCCCGAGATCATGATCGGTGAGACCCTGGCCGACGCGGAGGACCCGCGCCCGCTGCCGCTGATCACCGTCGACGAGCCGGCCATCTCGATGACCATCGGCACCAACACCTCGCCGCTGGTCGGCCGGGTCAAGGGTGCCAAGGTCACCGCCCGGATGGTCAAGGACCGGCTCGACAAGGAGCTGGTCGGCAACGTGTCGCTGCGGGTGCTGCCCACCGAGCGCCCCGACGCGTGGGAGGTGCAGGGCCGCGGCGAGCTGGCGCTGGCCATCCTGGTCGAGCAGATGCGCCGCGAGTCGTTCGAGCTGACCGTCGGCAAGCCTCAGGTCGTCACCCGGGAGATCGACGGCAAGGTCTGCGAGCCGGTCGAGCGGCTCACCATCGACGCCCCGGAGGAGTACCTCGGCGCGATCACCCAGCTGCTGGCGACCCGCAAGGGCCGGATGGAGCAGCTGGTCAACCACGGCACGGGCTGGATCCGGATGGAGTGGCTGGTCCCGGCCCGGGGCCTGATCGGCTTCCGCACCGAGTTCCTCACCGACACCCGGGGCACCGGCATCCTGCACCACGTCTTCGAGTCGTACGAGCCGTGGTTCGGCGAGCTGCGCACCCGCAACAACGGCTCGCTGGTCGCCGACCGGTCCGGCGCCGTCACGTCGTTCGCCATGATCAACCTCCAGGAGCGCGGCCAGCTCTTCGTCGAGCCGACCACCGAGGTGTACGAGGGCATGATCGTCGGGGAGAACTCCCGCTCCGACGACATGGACGTCAACATCACCAAGGAGAAGAAGCTCACCAACATGCGCGCGTCGACCTCCGACGAGACCGAGAAGCTGATCCCGCCGCGCAAGCTGTCGCTGGAGCAGGCCCTCGAGTTCTGCCGCGAGGACGAGTGCGTCGAGGTGACCCCGGCCGCGGTCCGCATCCGCAAGGTGGTGCTCGACCAGCAGCTCCGCGGTCGGGCCGCCGCCCGCCGCAAGCACGCCGGCTGACGTACGACGGCAGTCTCCCCCGGAGCCCGGACCGCGCCACGCGGTCCGGGCTCCGCCCGTCACGGCCCCGCCACGCCGTCCGGTGGCGGCCGGCCCTGCGCGTCGACGTCCTCCCAGAGGTCTCCGCACGCGCGGCGTGGGTGCCGCGCCGTCACCTCGCCGCCCCGGACCACGTCAGGCGGGGCGGCGCGAGCGTCAGGCCTGGCAGGCGGCGCGGGCCGTCAGCGGGGCAGGCGGCGCGGGCCGTCAGCGGGGCAGGCGGCGCGGGCCGTCAGGCCGGGCGGGTGGCGAGGAAGGCGAACAGGTCGGGCACCCGGCCGGACCCGGCCTCGGTGGTGCGCACCAGCGTCAGGCCGGCGTCGGTGACCGCGTTGAGCAGGCCGGCCATCGGGACGTGCCAGGCGCCGACGCGCACCCGCACCCCCTGCGGCGACCAGGCCCGGAAGCTGCGCTCCCGGTCGGCGTAACCGCCGTCGATCACGATCCGCGCCGGATCGGAGCGGTCGGCGAACGCCCCGACGAAACACGGATGCACCCCCACGTGCACGAACCGCCCGCCGGGCGCGAGCACCCGCGCCGCCTCGGCGATCACCGCCGCGTAGTCGGGCACGTCGGTGTGGGCCAGCACGCACGCCACCGCCGGCACCGAGGCGTCGGCCACCGGCAGCGCCGCCGCGTCGGCGCGGGCCACCGGCAGGCGCGGTCGGGCGTGCCGCAGCTGCCCGCCGGAGAGGTCGACCCCCACCGGCTGCCAGCCCAGCCGGCGCAGCTCCGCCGCCTGGAGCCCCGTGCCGCAGCACAGGTCGAGGCAGCGGCCGGGGCCAGCGCCGAGCAGGTCGCGGAGCTGGCCGCGAACCCGGGTCATGTAGTCGCTGGACGTGTCGGTGGCGAACGCCTCGTACCAGTCGGCGTGCGCGTCGTAGGCGGCAACCGTCATCCCCGCACCGTACGACCGAACGCCCCGACCCGCTGCCCCGTCGGCGATCCGTTACGGTCAGCCGCATGACCTGGGACGAGCTCGACGCCCATCTGGACGGGGTGCCCGGCACGGTGTCGGCGTACGTGGGGCGGGTCGGCGCGGCCCCCACCTGGACCCGGCACGCCGACGCGACCCACTACGCGGCCAGCACCATGAAGGCGGCGGTGCTCGTCGCGCTGCACCGCGCCGCCGAGGCCGGCGCCCTCGACCTGGACGCCCCGGTGCCGGTGCGCAACGAGTTCGACTCGGCGCTGCCCGGCGCGCCCCGGTTCTCCTGCGCCCGGCACTACGACAACGACGAGGCGGTCTGGGAGCGCGTCGGCGCCGAGGCGACACTGCGCTGGCTCGCCCACCGCATGATCGTCCGCTCCAGCAACCTCGCCACCAACCTGGTCATCGGCCACGTCGGACTGCCGGCGGTGGCACGGGTGTGGGATCTCGCCGGGGCCCGGCACAGCGTCACCGGCCGGGGCATCGAGGACTTCGCGGCCCGCGAGGCGGGCGTCACCAACCTCGTCACCGCCGCCGACCTCGCCGCGTTGCTCGGTGCGCTGGCGGCCGGCGCGGACACCCCGGGTCCGCTGGCCTCGCCGGCCGGCTGCGCCGCCATGCTGGACGTGCTGTTCGCCCAGGAGCACCGCGAGGACCTGGCCGCCGGGCTGCCCGAGGGCACCCGCATCGCGCACAAGAACGGCTGGGTGCGCGGCGTGCGGCACGGCGCCGGGGTGGTCTTCCCCGACGACGCGCCGCCGTACGCCGTCGTCGTCTGCACCACCACCGACCTCGCCGACGGCGGCCCCAGCGGCGAGGAGGACGACGACGCCTGCCGGCTGATCGCGCGGGTGTCCGCCGCCGCCTGGGCCGCCCGGCGCGACCTGACCTGAGGCCTCACTCCAGCAGGTGTGCCCGCAGCGCCGTCACCACGTCGTCGGTCACGCCGAGGCCGTCGCGCAGGTACGCCCCGAACGACCCGTGCACCCGGCGCACCTCCGCGTACGCGGCGTCCAGGTACTCCTCGCGCACCTCCAGCACCGGGCGCACCGCCTCGACGTTCAGTTCCGGCATCCGCCGCCGCATCGCCTCCAGCAGGACCTCCCGCAGGCTCTCGGTCAGCCGGTTGTTCGCCAGGTAGTCCGCCCGGATCGCCGCCTCGTCCACGCCGAGCGCGCTGAGCAGCAGCACCGTCAACCAGCCGGTGCGGTCCTTGCCCGCCGAGCAGTGGTAGACCAGCGGCAGGTTCTCCGCCTGGGCGGCCAGCCGCACCGCCGTGCCGAAGTTCGCCCGTGCCGACTCCCCGCTGACGAACCAGCGGTAGATCGCCGCCATCGCCGCCGGCGTGCCCTGCTCCGCCAGGCCCGTGTACGCGCCCAGGTCGTGCCCGAGCAGCACCGCCGAGACGTACGTGAAGACGGGGTGCTCGGCGTCGTGCACCGGCAGGTGCACCACCCGCGGCTGGCCGGTCAGCCGGTCCGGCGGGGCGACCGCCGTCTCCGAGTGGTCCCGCAGGTCGACCACACAGGCCGGGCCGAGCTTGGCCAGCACCGGCAGGTCCTCATCGGTCAGCCGACCCAGCGCCGGCGTCCGGATCAGCGCCCCCGGGCGCACCCTCCGGCCGTCGGCGCCGACCAGGCCGCCGAGGTCCCGCGCGTTCGGCGCGCCCACCAGTTCCCATTCCCGCCCGCTCATGCCGGCGCTCCGCCGCGCCGCGTGCCGCCACGAGGCGCCACCGCCCCGCGCCCGTTGATCCGCTCACTCCGCTCGCTCATGCCGGCCTCCCCTTCGCCTGCCCGTGCCCGTATAGGGTGCCGCACATGACGATCGCCGCGGTACGCACCCACCGGCTCTCTGCGCCCCTGCACACGCCGTTCGTGACCGCGCTGCGCCGCACCACCACCGTGGAGACCCTGGTGGTGGAGGTGGTCGATGCCGACGGCCGGTCCGGCTTCGGCGAGGCGCCGCAGGTGTGGCAGGTCACCGGGGCGTCGGTCGCCGGTTCCGAGGCGTGCGTCCGCGAGCTGCTCGGCCCGGCGCTCACCGGCCGCGACGCCGACGACCTGGTGGCCCGCTGCACCGAGGTGCAACGGGCGGTCGTCGGCAACGAGGCGGCCAAGGCGGCCGTCGACGTCGCGCTGCACGACCTGGCCGCGCGGCGGCTCGGCGTACCGCTGGTGCGGCTGCTCGGGGGCACCGCCCTGCGGGTGCCCACGGACGTCACGCTCGCCGCGGGCGACGCGGTGGACCTGGCGGCGGCGGCCCGGCAGCGGCGGGCGGAGGGCTTCGGCGTGCTGAAGCTGAAGGTGGGCACCGACGCGGCCGGCGACCTGGAGCGGGTCCGCGCGGTGCGTGCCGCCGTCGGCGACGGGGTCCGCATCCGGCTGGACGCCAACCAGGGCTGGACCCCGCGCGAGGCGGTCCGGGTGATCCGGGGCGTCGAGGAAGCCGGGCTGGACGTGGAACTGGTCGAGCAGCCGGTCGCCCGCTGGGACCTGGACGGGCTGGCCTGGGTCAGCGACCGGGTGGACCTGCCGATCCTCGCCGACGAGTCGGTCTTCGGCGTCCGCGACCTGGTCGAGGTGATCCGCCGCCGGGCCGCCGACATGGTCAACGTCAAGCTCGCCAAGTGCGGTGGCCTGCATCCGGCCCGGACCCTGCTCGACCTCGCCGCCGCGCACGGCCTCGGCACCGTCGTCGGTTCGATGATGGAGAGCCAGGTGGGCATCGGCGCCGCTGCGAGCCTGGTGGGCGCCTACGGCACCACCGCGGTGGCCGACCTGGACGCCGCCTGGTGGCTGGCCTGGTCGCCGGTGCGCGGCGGCCTGCGGTACGACGGCGCGTCCGTCGTGCTGCCGGACGCGCCGGGGCTGGGCATCAGCTCCGTGACTGAAGTAAAGATGCAGACTGCTGGTTGATGCTCGTCGAAAACTTTCATATGGTCGCGGGGACATTGGGCGCGAGCTGGGGGTGGACGTGGAGCTGCAACCGGGCCGGGAGGCCGTGGTCCGGGTCGCGGTCGCGACCCTCTGGAGCTGCCCCGAGGCGGTACGCCCCGTCGACGGCCCCGCCCTGGCCGCGCGTACGGACATCGCCGCCTGGATCTCCGGCATGGACACCGACCAGCAGGTCGGCGACTGCGTACTGAGCCAACTGCTGCTCGGCGAGCGGGTGCTGGTCACCGAACTGCGCCCGGACGGCTGGGCCCACGTGGTGGCGGTCGAGCAGCCGGCCCCCCGGCTGCACCCGCGCGGCTACCCCGGCTGGCTGCCCACCGAGCAGCTCGCCCCCGTGGCCGGCGACCCCGAGGCGGACCCGCTCGTGGTCGACGCCACCGTCACCGCGCTGCGTGACGCGCCGGGGGGCGCCGAGTTGCTCTCCGGGGTGATCCTGGGCACCCGGCTGATCCCGGCCGGGCCGGCGGTCGACGGCTGGCAGCCGGTGCACGCGCCGGGCCACTCCGCGCCGCTCTGGCTGCCCGCCGGCGACGCGGTGCCGGTGCCCACCACGCCCCCGTCGGCCGAGGAGGTGCTGGCCGTCGCGCAGCGCCTGGTCGACGTCGTCTACATCTGGGGCGGGGTGTCGGCGTACGGCATCGACTGCTCCGGCCTGGTCCACCTGGCCTGGCGGCGGCTCGGCGTGCTGCTGCCGCGCGACGCCAGCGACCAGGCGACGGTGACCACGCCGGTGCCGCTGGGCGCGGAACGCCCCGGCGACCTCTACTTCTTCGCCCGCCCCGGGCGGCGGATCCACCACATCGGGATCGTCACCGCCGACCCGCGTCCCGGCGACGACCGGCGGATGCTGCACGCCTGCTACCTGCAACGCCGGGTGCTGGAGGAGCGGCTGCCCGACGAGCGCACCGCCACCCTGGTCGGCGTGCACCGCGTCTGACCCGCGTACGCCTCAGTGGCGGGCGTCGGTCAGCACCCGCCGCCGGTCGCGGGAGGACTTGACCAGGCTGGCCACGGTGGCCACCGCGAGGGTGCCGAGGATGATCGTCAGTGAGAGCCAGATCGGGATGTGCGGGGCCCAGGAGACGTGCTCGCCGCCGTTGATGAACGGCAGCTTGTTGTCCGCGAGGGCCTCCAGCACCAGCTTGACGCCGATGAAGCCGAGCACCACGGCCAGGCCGTAGCTGAGGTAGATCAGGCGGCTGAGCAGGCCACCGAGCAGGAAGTAGAGCTGCCGCAGGCCCATCAGCGCGAAGACGTTGGCGGTGAAGACCAGATACGGCTCCTGGGTGATGCCGAAGATCGCCGGAATCGAGTCGAGCGCGAAGATCAGGTCGGTGGTGCCGATGGCGATCATGACGATCAGCATCGGGGTGAAGATCCGCTTGCCCTTCGCCGTGTGGGTGGTCAATTTGGCGCCGTCGTAGTCCCGGGAGATCGGCAACGCCTTGCGGCTCCACCGGATCAGCAGGTTCTCGGAGAACTCGTCCTCGTCCGGCTCGCCCTGCCGGGCGAGGTTGATCGCGGTGTAGATCAGGAACGCGCCGAAGATGTAGAACACGAAGGAGAACTGGGAGATCAGCGCCGCGCCGGCCGCGATGAAGCCGCCCCGCATGACCAGCGCCAGCACGATGCCGATGAGCAGCACCTTCTGCTGGTACTGCCGGGGCACCCCGAACCGCGCCATGATGATCACGAAGACGAACAGGTTGTCGACCGAGAGGCTGTACTCGGTCAGCCAGCCGGTGTAGAACTGCCCGGCCGCGCTGGCCCCGGAGGCCAGCCAGACGCCACCGCCGAAGATCAGTGCCAGGGCGACGTAGAAGCCGACCCAGAGGCTCGACTCACGCACGCTGGGCTCGTGCGGCCGCCGACCGACGATCAGCAGATCCACGAGCAGGATCCCGGTCAGGGCGACGAGCGTCCCCGCCCAGACCAGTCCGGACACGTCCAAGGTTCATTCCTCCGGCAGACACGCAACGACGGGCACACCGTACGCCCTTCGTGGACGCGGTGTGCCGGCGACGCTGACTCTGGTGACTGTCGGAGGTCTCTTCCGTCGCCGTCCCCGAGGGGGCGGCGACCGACGGGCCGGGTCGTGCGTCCAGGGATCGGCGCTCGACCGTGCTGACGACTCCGTCGCGGGGGAATACTCCCCTCCTCGCCCGTCATTCTGGCCCACCGCCGCCAGTGGCCGCATCCCGGGTCGTGAGTGTCCTTTCCCACCCCGGCGCATCGATGCCGGTGGGCGGCGGGCATCGAGGCCGGCCGCACCACCCGTAGAGCATCCTAGGAGGCTAGTGCTCCGGATTGGGCGCGACCAGCGGATCGGCGAGCGACCAGCCCTCCGCCAGCACCGCGTCGCAGGCGGCCACCGCCCGGGCCAGTCGCCGCCGGTGCGGGCCGGACAGCTCGACCACCGGCACCCCGCAGCCGGCCAGTTCCGCCCGGAACCGCCCCGTCATCCACGTCCGCAGGTGCTCGCCGTCGCGCAGCCCGTCGTCGTCGAAGGGCACCCCGACGTGGTCGGTCAGCAGGTACAGCGCGGGACGCCGGGACGCCGCGCGTACCCGCGCCGACGTCGACCCCAGGTACCGCTCCTCCCAGACGGCGGTGGCCCGCGCGTCCGTGTCGCAGAACAGCAGCGGGCCGCACGAGCGCGCCGCGGCGTCCTCCGCCGCCTGCTGCTCCCGGACCACCTCGGCGAAGTCGTCGCGGTCCCAGGCCACGTCGAAGACCGTGGCCGCCGGATCCCGCCCGCGCAGCCGGGCCAGCTTCCGCGCGGTCAGCTCCCGGCCGTACTCCGGGACCCAGCGGGTGCCGTAGTGCGCGGCGAGGGCGGCGGCCATCGTGGTGGTGCCGGTCGACTCCGCGCCGACGACCACCACCCGCCGGACGAACCACGCCCGCACCGGCGCGCTGAGCCGGTCCCAGTGGCCCGCCGGGTCCGCGCGCACCGCCGTCCCCGACACGGGCACGCCGCGCCGCCTCGGATCCACGCAGACCGACACCGCGTCGAACCGCCGGGCCAGCTCCTCGCCGTACGCCTCGGAGGAGAAGACGGCGTCCACCGGCGCCCCGCCCAGCGCCTCGCGGAACACCGCGCAGTGCAGGTCCCAGACCGCCGGGTCGGCGTAGTCCACCGGATGGTCGTCGTACCGGCCCACGAAGCGGACCCACGGGGTGGCCGCGTGCACCTCGCGCAGCCAGTCCAGCCGCAGCGCGAGCGGGATCGACTCCCGGCGGGACGGTGCCACCACCACGGTGACGGCCGCGCAGCGGGCGGCGGCGGCCTCGATCAGCGCGTGGTGGCCCGCGTGCGGTGGATAGAACTTGCCCACCACCATCGCGTGCCGGAACTCCGGCGCCGCCGGCCCGGCGCCCGCCCCCGTCGCGCCGTCTGCGGGGCCTATCCCGCTCACGCCGTCGCCGGGGCCGGCGGCTGCCCCTTA
>NZ_WAAS01000133.1:0-17399 GCF_008806585.1 Micromonospora sp. AMSO12t | reverse complement strand
TCAGCGGGTCGGCAGCAGCGCCGGGCCGCGGTCGGCCACCACCGCGCCGATCAGCCGCAGGGCGTCGGCGGCGGGCATCGGGTCCAGGGCCCGGCCGCCGCGCAACCGCAGGGAGACCGCGCCCTCGGCCGCCTCGCGGGGGCCGACGACGGCGGCGTACGGGACCCGGGCGCGGGCCGCGTCGCGGATGCGGGAGCCCAGCGAACCGGCCCCGTCGACCTCGACGCGCAGCCCGGCGGCCAGCGCGTCGCGGGCGAACCGGGCCGCCGCCCCGGCCTGGTCGTCGCCGACGGGCAGCACCACCAGCTGCACCGGGGCGTACCAGGCGGGGAAGGCGCCCTCGTGCACCTCGATCAGGTACGCGAAGAGCCGCTCCATGCTGCCCACGAGGCTGCGGTGCACCATCACCGGTCGACGCCGCGCCCCGGACGCGTCGGTGTACGACAGGTCGAACCGCTCCGGCTTGTCGAAGTCGAGCTGGACGGTGGAGAGGGTGAGCTCCCGGCCGGCGGCGTCCCGCACCTGGATGTCGATCTTCGGGCCGTAGAACGCGGCCTCCCCCGGGGCCTCGGTGAACTCCACCCCGTCGAGCGCGGCGCGCAGCAGTTCCTCCGCCCGCGCCCACTGGGCGTCGTCCCCGACGTACTTCTCCCCCGGCCCGCGCAGCGACAGCCGGAACCCCGCCGGCCGTACGCCGAGCGCGGCGTGCGCCTCGCGGATCAGCCGGAGGATCTCGGCGACCTCCTCGCCCACCTGCTCCAGGGCGCAGAAGTTGTGCGCGTCGTTGAGCGAGATGGCGCGCACCCGGGACAGTCCGCCGAGCACCCCCGAGCGCTCGGCGCGGTACATGCCGCCCAGCTCGGCGATCCGCAGCGGCAGCTCCCGGTAGGAGCGGCCCCGGGCCCGGAACACCAGGGCGTGGTGCGGGCAGAGCGCCGGCCGCAGCACGAACTCGTCGTCGGCGGAGAGCCGCATCGGCGGGAACATGTCGTCGGCGAAGTAGCCGAGATGGCCGGAGAGTTCGAAGAGTTCCCGCCTGCCCAGCGGCGGGGTGGACACGTGCCGGTAGCCGGCGCGGCGTTCCAGCTCGCGGACGTACTCCTCGACGGCGTGCCGGGCGGCGGCACCGGCCGGCAGCCAGAGCGGCAGCCCGGCGCCGGCCAGCGGGTCGGAGGCGAACAGCTCCAGCTCCCGGCCGAGCTTGCGGTGGTCGATCATGTCGCGCTCCTTGATCGGGTACGACCCGGAGTCGACCCGGTCACCGGACGCCGCGAGGCCCCGGGGCGGATCGCCCCGGGGCCTCGTCGACGGTCAGGTCAGTACGGCGCGCCGGGGTCTCCCGGCGTCGTGGTGGATACCGCACTGCGCATGCCGCGACGGTACGGCCCTGCCCGCGGGGACCGCAGCCGGTTTTTCCGGGCGCTCCGGCACGGGGGCGGAAGCGCGGACGGGCACAGGGGCGGGCCGCCGGCACGGGACCTGCCGACGGCCCGCGGCGGCCGCACCGTCAGGAACGGGGGACCCGACGGTCGTGGGGCCGCGCCCCGACAACGGTACGCCGGGGTGCCCCGGTCCGCCGACCCTCGCCGCCGCGCCCATCCGTCACCTGCGGCGGTCTCCGCTCGTTGTGTCCGGTGGCCCTGCCGTGTCGGTGGTCACCACGCGCCAGGGTCCCGCCCCGTGACGCCGGGCGACCCGTCAGGCTCGGTACCCGCAATCGGCCCCGTCCGGCGAGGTGGCAGTCGTGCCCGAACTACTCACTGAGATCGCAACGCCGGCCTGGGCGTACCTCGCACTGCTCGCGCTGCTGGTCGCCGACGCCTTCGTCCCCGTGATCCCCACCCAGGTCGTGATGATCACCGGGGGCGCCCTCACCGTGTACGGCGGGCTGAACCTGCCGGTGACCATCGCCGTCGGCGCGCTCGGCGTCTTCGTCGGGGACCTGGCCTGCTACCTGCTCGGGCGGGGCGCGCCGGACCGCCGGGCGCCGCGCGACGCCCAACGGGGCCGGGCCCGGCGCGTCGCCAGCCGGGTCACCCAGGGGCTGCGCCGACCCGGGCCGCTCGTGATCCTGCTCTGCCGCTTCGTGCCCGGCGGACGGATGGCCGCCTGCTTCTCGGCCGGCCGCAGCCGGTACCCGTACCGCCTCTTCCTGCTCTACGAGGGCCTGGCGGCGCTGGCCTGGGCGACGTACGGCGGACTGGTCGGGCACCTCGGCGGGACGGCGCTCACCGAGTCCGCGTGGCGGCTGGCGCTGATCGCGGGGGTCGCGGCGGCCGGCTTCGCGGCGGCGGGCTGGGCCATGACCGCCGTCGGGGCCCGGCGGGCGGCCGAGTCGGTCGCGGTGCCGGTCGTCGTCGCGGCGAGGCGGGACGCGCCCGGGGCGGAGTGACCGGCCGCCCCGGCGCCGCCTAGGGGTGGTCCCGGGGACCGATCTCGGTGGGCGGCCCGGATCCGTCTGGGGTCCCTCGCGGGACAGGCTGAGCCATGCGCGGAACCCGGAACAGTGGACTGCTGGCCCTCGGCGGGATCGCCCTGGCGACGCTGCTCGCCGTGATCGGCCACGTCGAGGTGAGCGAGAACCTGGACCCGTGGACGCTGACCGTCAGCGACTACGCCGTCTCCGACCGGGGCGGCGTCATCGACGTCGCCATGCTGGTGCTCGCGGCGGCCACCGCCGTGCTCCTGCCCGCCCTGTGGCGCGGCCACCGGCCGGCCGCCGCCGGAGCGGAGCGGGCGGCGGAGGCGTTCCTGGCCGCCTGGGTCGGCGGGCTGCTGCTGGCCGCGGTGGTGCCGACGAACGAGCCCGGCCTGCCCATGGACACCGCCGCCTACGTCCACCGGTACGCCTCGGTGGTCGCCTTCCTGGCGCTGCCGGCCGCCGGTTGGCTGCTCGCCCGACGCCTGCCGGCAGCCGCGGGCCGCCGGGTACGCGGTCTCGCCACGGCCAGCGTGGTCCTGGCGGCGGCGATGGTCTGGTCCGCCTACCCCGGCGACCGGCTGCTGCTCGGCCTGGTCGAGCGCCTGCTGATCCTCACCGAGGTCGCCGTGCTCGTCGTCGTCGCGGTCGCCCTGCTCCGGCGGATCACTCCAGCTCGTGCAGCATGAGCTGGCGGGCGGCCTCGGTGATGGAGCCGGACAGGCTCGGGTAGATCGTGATCGTCTGGGCCAGCTCGTTGACCGTGAGGTTGTTCTCCACCGCCATGGTGATCGGCAGGATCAGCTCGCTCGCCTTCGGCGCCACCACCACACCGCCGATCACCTGCCCGCTGGCCGGGCGGCAGAAGAGCTTGACGAAGCCGTCGGCGAGGCCGTCCATCTTCGCGCGGGCGTTGCCGTCCAGCGGCAGCATGACCTGCCGGGCCGGCACCTTGCCCGAGTCGACCTCGTCCTGCGAGACGCCCACGGTGGCCAGCTCCGGGTCGGTGAACACGTTCGCCGCGACGGTACGCAGCCGCAGCGGCCGGACCGCCTCGCCGAGCGCGTGCCACATCGCGATCCGGCCCTGCATGGCGGCGACGCTGGCCAGCGGCAGCACCCCGGTGCAGTCGCCGGCCGCGTAGATGCCGGGCACGTTGGTCCGGGAGACCCGGTCGACGGTGACGTAGCCGCCCCGGGCCAGCGCGACGCCGTACTCGGCCAGGCCCAGGTCGGCGGTGTTGGGGATGGAGCCGACCGCGATCAGCGCGTGCGAGCCGGCCACCTTCCGGCCGTCGGAGAGCTCGACCTCCACCCCGTCGGCGGTACGCCGGACCGCGTCGGCCCGGGAGTTGTTGAGGATGCTCATGCCCCGGGTGCGGAAGACCCGCTCGATGGCCATGGCCGCGTCGGCGTCCTCGTGCGGCATCACCCGGTCGCGGCTCGACACCAGCGTCACCTGCACGCCCATCGCCAGGTAGGCGCTGGCGAACTCGGCGCCGGTGACACCGGAACCCACCACGATCAGGTGCTCGGGCAGCTCCGGCAGGTCGTACACCTGGCGCCAGGTCAGGATGCGCTCGCCGTCCGGTACGGCGGTGGGCAGCTGGCGCGGCGTGGCGCCGGTGGCGACCAGCACGGTCGACGCGGCGATGGACTGCTCGCCGCCGCCGTCGGTCGGGGTGACGAGCACCCGATGGGTGTGCCCGAGGGTGTCCTCGCCGAGCCGGGCGGTGCCCGACACGAAGGTCACCCCGGCCTTGACCAGCTTGGCGTGGATGTCGGCGGACTGGGCGAGCGCGAGGCGCTTGACCCGCTCGTGCACCGCGCCGGCGTCGACCGTGACCGCCTCCAGGCCGTCGGAGTCCACCCCGAACTCCTCGGTGTCCCGGTAGCCGGTCACCACCTCCGAGCTGGCGATGAAGGTCTTCGACGGTACGCAGTCGGACAGCACGCAGGCCCCGCCGGCGCCCTCGGCCTCCACGACGGTGACATCAGCGTCCAGCTGCGCGGCGACCAGGGCCGCCTCGTAGCCGGCCGGTCCACCGCCGATGATCACGATCCGGCTCACAGGGCCATCCTTTCGTTCGCGACTGCGGGGCTCCGCTCCGCTGCGCTCCTCGCGCTCACCGTGCCCGCCCCCCACCAATGCTCACAGTGACTTTCTTCTCCCGAACGCGTCCGACACGCTCAGTCGTATTCTCCCCCACCCTGCGGGCGGGCTATCGTCATCGCCGTGCGTCATCACGCCGCCTACGGCTCTAACCTCGACCCCGCCCGCATGCGCGCCTACTGTCCGCATTCGCCGATGGTGGGCACCGGCTGGCTGGAAGGCTGGCGGCTCACCTTCGCGGGCGAGGACGTGATCGGCTGGGAGGGCGCAGTCAGCACGGTCGTCGAGTCGCCCGGCGACCGGGTCTTCGTGGCGATCTACGACATCCACCCCTACGACGCCGCCCAGCTCGACGAGCTGGAGGGGGTGACCGCCGGCACGTACCGCAAGCTGCACGTGCGGATCTCCACCCTCGACGGCGACGTGACCGCGTGGATCTACGTCTTCGACGGGTACGAGGGCGGGCTGCCCACGGCGTGGTACCTCTCGGAGATCGCGAACGCCGCCGAGAAGGCGGGCGCGCCGGACGACTACGTCACCGAGCTGCGGTCCCGCCCCACCGGCACCGCGTCGGCCTAGCCCGTACGGTCGGCCCCGCGCGTATCCCACGGCCCCCAGTCTGCTCCGGCACCGGGCGGGGCCCCCATCCGGCCCCGCCCGGCGTCGTCAATCACACACCGGTGGCCGGCACGACCAGCTCGTACATGTCGACCCAGCGCACCTCGCGCAGCCCCACCGACCGGTAGAGCGAGAGCGGGGCGGTCGGGTTGGCCAGGTCGACCCCGAGGCCGACGGTCTCCCGGCCCTTCTCCGCGTACCGGGCGAACGCGTGGTTCAGCAGTGCCGCGCCCACCCCGCGACGCCGGTGACCGGGCAGCACCGCGAGGTTCCTGACCCATCCCTCGTTCCGGTCGAGCGCCTGGTCGGACGACCGGAGTACGCCGGCGGGCTGCCCGTCCACCTCGGCGACGAACCACTCGTCCCAGGCCGTCCCGGGCCTGATGAGGGCCCGCCACCGGTCGTAGCCCGACGGCTCGTAGTCGGGGGTGTCGCGGAAGGCGGTGTCGAAGATCCGGTGGAAGTCGCGCAGCTCCGACTCGTCGCCGGGACGCACCGGCCGGACCGTCACCCCGGGCGGCGGTGGCGGCGGCTCGCCGGGCACCCCCGCCAACGAACGGCGCAGGAGCTGGTACCGCTTGACGAAGTCGAACCCCGCCTCGGTCAGCTCGGCCGCCCACCGGCGCTCGGGCTCGCAGGCGGGGCAGCGCACGGTCAGGTCCGGCAGGCCGCGCTCGGCGGCCCGCGCGGCCACCCGGTCCAGCTGCCGGGCCAGCAGCGGCCCCCGCACCTCCGCGCCCCGGGCCGGGTCGACGAACACGTCGACGAACTCCCGGCCCATCCCGGTCTCGTTCTGCAGGATCGCCCAGGCCACCAGAGCGCCCTCCGGATCGGTCACCACCCAGGAGTCCCGCTCCGGGTCGACGTGCGGCGCGGTGAGCGCGTCGCGCACGTCGTCGGCGTCGAAGTCCGGATAGCCGATGGCGAAGGTGTCGGCGGCGTGCACCACCGCCAGGATCGCCGGTACGTCGTCCAGGGTGGGTCGGCGGGCGTGCCAGCCGGCGGGAAGAGTCACGGGGGCGATCCTGACAGGCGGGCCGGCGGGTCGCCGCCGATTTTCCGGCCCGCCCCGGCGGCCGCGTTCCGGCGCGGGCCGGGTTCCGGCGCGGCGGCTCAGCCCGGGTCGGTCAGGTGGGCCCGGGTCGCGGTGAGCAGCTCCACCAGTTCGGTGCCGTCGGCCGGGCCGAGCGCCGCGAAGGCCGGTGAGGCCAGCCGGTCGGTCACCGCCTCGGCCCAGAGCCGCCTGCGCACCAACGGCCCGACCGGCGGGTACGGCGGCGGCCAGCCGCAGGCGACCGCGCCCGCCTCCCCGTCCGGGCCGGCGAGCACGGCCTCCAGCGGGGTCATCCCGCTGGCCCGGACCGCGATCAGGTGGGCCCCGGCGAAGTGCTCCCGGAGCAGGCGCAGGCCGACGGCCGCCCGGGCGCCGGCCGTCCGGACCGGCACCGGCATGGCGCGCCAGGCCGCGAAGAGCGGCATGCCGCTGGCGTCCGCGGCGTCGACCGCGCGGCTGAGCAGGGCGGCGAGCCGGCTCACCCCGGCGAGGGCGTCGAGCCGCTCCTCGCCCCACCGGCAGCACTCGACCATGGTGGCGGCGGCCACCTCGACCGGCGGGACGACCCGGCGGGCCGCGTCCCAGCCGTCGGCGACCGCTTCGGGGGCCAGGAAGCCGAGGGCGGCGGCGACCGTCTCGGCGCGCACGTCCCCGAGGGCGCCGGCCCGCCCGGTGACGTAGAACGCCCAGCCGGGGATGCCGAGCAGCCGGGCCCGCCGCAGGGTGGTCGGGCAGCGGGTGAAGACGTCGCCGAGGTCCAGCACGATCGGCTTGCTGGCCGCGGCGACCTGTTCCGGCGTCATCCGCCCGCTCCCCGTCCGTCCACAGGGGTCAGTCTGCCGCGCCGCCGCCCGACTCGGCATCCCCCTCTTCGGCGTCGAGGGCCTCCACCGCCGCCTCGACCTCGCCGGCGCGGCGGCGCGCGGCCGTCACCGTGCGTTCCGCCCCGCGCCGGGCCAGCCTCGCCCGGCTCAGGTCCTGCTCGGCGACGGCCCGGCGCCGCTCCAGCTCGGCCAGTTCCGCCTCGATCGCGTCCAGCGCGCCGACGCCGTCGCGCTCGGCCGCCGTCGCGCCGGCCAGCTCCGCCTCGGCGCGTTCCTGGTCGGTACGCGCCCTGGCCAGCTCCTTCTCCAGCGCCCGTCGGCGGCGCGCCCGCTCCGCCCGGGCGGCCCGTTCCGCCTGCTCGGCGCGGAGCGCGGCCCGGTCGACGCCGCCCCGCTGCTTCCCGGTCGGCTCGGGCCGGGGCTCCGGCTCCGGCTCCTCCCCGCCGGTCACCAGCCGCAACTGGGGGCGGGGCACCTCGCCGAAGCCGGCGTACGTGGCGGCCCGCAGCAGCCGGCCGGAGCGGACCTGTTCGGCGACGTCGGTGTCGGCCAGCGCGGCGTTGAGGGTGGCCTCCACCTCGCCCAGCGGCAGCTTCCCGGCCGGCGGGGCCTCCTCCGCCCCGGCCGCCAGCTTGCGTACCTCGGCGACGAGCGCGCCGACCACCGCCCGCCGCTGGGTGGAGAGTTCCCGCAGCCGGGGCCCGCGCAGTTCGCGTTGGGCGGTGCGCAGGGCCTCGGCGAGCTGGGCCAGGTCGGCGACCAGCTCGGGGCGGCGGATGGCGAGCAGGTTGACCAGCCAGGCGGCCACGGTGGGCCGGCGCAGCCGGGCGATCTCCCGGGCGGCCTTCGGGTCGCCGGCGCGGCGGGCCTCGGCGACGGCCTCGTCGCGGATCGCGACGAACCGGTCCGGCGGGGTGGTGTAGAGCCGGTGCACCAGCTCTCGGGGCGGGCCGGGCATCGCCGTCAGGCGTCGATCCGGGTGCCCGGTTCGAGCCGGCGGTACTCCACGTCGGACAGCCGGGTGAAGTTGCCGTTGAGCACGTTGAGCCCGTTGTCGTTGAGCAGCCCGTCGTGCAGCGCGTACGCCCGGCGCGGGGCGACCGCCCGGAGGAAGTCCAGCGACTCGGAGAACTTCGTCCACGGCGCGTGGATCGGCAGGAAGAGCGTGTCGACCTGCGCGTCCTCGGGGACGACCAGGCTGTCCCCGGGGTGGTACACCGTGTCGTTCAGCAGGTACGCCAGGTTGTCGATCACCGGGATGTCGGGGTGGATCACGGCGTGCCGGCCGCCGTGGGCGCGTACCGGCACGCCGGCGGCCGTGAACGCCTGTCCGGGCCGGACCGCGTCGAGCGCCTCGGCGGCGTCGCCCAGGGTGTCGGCCAGTGACGCCGGGCCGTGGATGACGAAGCGCCGTCGGTCGAGCTGCCGGGTGACCGCCTCGACGTCGAGGTGGTCGGGATGCTCGTGGGTGATGAGCACCGCGTCGGCCCCGTCGAGCGCAGCCGGATCGCTGAACACGCCCGGGTCGATGACCAGCACTCCCCCGTCGTGTTCCACCCGCAGGCAGGAGTGGGCGTACTTGGTGAGCTGCATCGTGACTCCAAGATTATCGAATCGTGATGTCCTGAGCGCAGTCTGCCGGAACCGACGTGGGGACGCGTCACGTCTGAGGTATCGCCCCGCACGGGGGCGAGGACGATGGAGGCGGGATGGACGGACGGGATCGGCGACGTCGAGGCGTACGGCTGACGGCCGCCGCGCTGGTGGCGCTGTTCGCGCTCGCGGGTTGCGGCAGCGACGCGCGGGACAACGCCGACAGCGGACCGGCGGCGGCCCCAGCGGAGCGGGACCGGGCCGGTGGCGCGGCGGACCAGGCCGGTGGCGCTGCGGACCCGGCGGGTGGCGCGGCGGAGCGGGGCGGCGGCAAGGCCGAGCAGGGCAGCGGCGCCGGCGCACCGGACCTGCGGGTCGACCAGCGCTCCATCATCTACACGGGCACGATGCGCGTGCAGGTGGACGATGTGGACGAGGCGGCGCGGAGCGCGATCGCCACGGTCACGGCGGCCGGCGGTTTCATCGGCGGCGACCAGCGGCGCAGCGCCGACGCGGACGCGCGGGCCGAGCTGGAGCTGCGGGTGCCGGCGGCGAAGTTCCACGGCGTGGTCGACGAGCTGGCGAAGCTCGGCCGGCAGCAGCGGCGGGAGATCCGCACGGAGGACGTCACCGAGCAGATGGTCGACCTGGACGCGCGGATCACCACGCAGCGCGCCCGGGTGGAGAGCGCCCGCAAGCTGCTGGCCCGGGCCACCTCGATCAGCGATCTGGTGTCGCTGGAGAACGAGCTGTCGCGCCGGGAGGCCGACCTCGCCTCGCTGGAGGCGAAGAAGGAGCGGCTGGCGGACCTGACCAGCCTGTCGACGATCACCGTGTCGCTGGTCGGCCCCGACGCGAGCACCGCCGACGAGGAGACCGAGGTCGGCTTCCTGGTGGGGCTCAAGGGCGGCTGGAAGGTCTTCCTGACCTCGATGACCATCCTGCTGACGGTGCTGGGCGCGGTGCTGCCGTGGCTGCTGGCGATCGGCGTACCGGTGGCGGTGCTGCTGGTGGTGCTGCGCCGGCGGCGGCGTACGGCCCCGCCGGCGATGACGCCGACCGGACCGGCCGCGCCGCTGCCGCCTACCGCGCCGCCGCCAGTGCCCGCAGCGCGGTCTGGACCATGAGTCGTACGCCGACCGGGATGGCCCGTTCGTCCGCGTCGAACGAGGCCCGGTGCAGGTCCACGTTCGGGCCGGAGCGGCCGACGCCCAGCCGGGCGAGCGCGCCGGGGACGTACTCCAGGTACCAGGAGAAGTCCTCGCCGCCCATGCTCTGCGGGGTCTCGGCGACGCCCTCCGGCCCGAGCGCGGCGACGGTGGCGCCGGTCAGGACCTGGATGGCCCGGGAGTCGTTGCACACGGGCGGGCGGCCCCGCAGGTATTCCAGGTCGACGGTGGCACCGGTCGGCGCGACGACGTCGCGGACCACCTGACCCACGATCTTGGGGGCCAGCTCCCAGGTGTCGCGGTCCATCACCCGCAGGGTGCCGGAGGCGCACGCCTCGGAGGGGATGACGTTGTAACGGGTGCCGGCCGAGGCGTGGCCGAAGACCAGCAGCAGCCCGCTGTTGGCCGGCACCCGGCGGCTGACCAGGGCCGGCACCTCGGTGATCAGGCGGCCCAGCGCGTCCACCAGGTCGACGGTCAGGTGCGGGCGGGCGGTGTGCCCGCCCGGGCCGGTGAGCCGGACGGTGACGTTGTCGGCGGCGGCGGTGATCGGGCCGACCCGCAGGCCGATCTGCCCGACCGGCAGGTTGGGGTCGCAGTGCAGCGCGAAGATCTGCACCACGTCGTCCAGGCCGCCGGCCTCGATGACCTCCAGCGAGCCGCAGGGCAGGATCTCCTCGGCGGGCTGGAAGATCAGCCGGACCCGGCCGGGCAGCTCGCCGAGGTCGGCGAGTTGGGCCAGCAGCATGCCGACGCCGAGCATCACGGTGGTGTGCACGTCGTGGCCGCAGGCGTGGCAGACGCCGTCCACCGTGGAGCGGTACGGCACGTCCTTCGAGTCGGTCAGCGGCAGGGCGTCGATGTCGGCGCGCAGCGCGACCACCGGGCCGTCGGGGCGGCCGTCGATGTCGCAGATGACCCCGTTGCCCTTCGGCAGCAGCCGCGGCCTCAGCCCGGCCAGGGTGAGCTCCCGGGCGATCAGGGCGGCCGTCTCGAACTCCTCGCCGGAGAGCTCCGGGTGGGAGTGGAGGTGGCGACGGGTGGCGATCAGCCCGGGCACCCGGAGGGCGAGCAGGTGGTCCAGCTCGAACGGCAGGGGCTGGGAGCCGGCCGGCGCCTCCGGCCAGGACGACGCCAGCTGGTTGCCGGTGGGCAGCGTCAACGCACTCGTCACGTCGAAATCTCGTTCGCTAGAGATGGATGGATCATCAGGAACAGCAGACAGCCTAGACCTCCGACGGTGACGCTGCGCAACGTCGTTCCGGTAGCCGTCGGACCGCGCAGCGTCACGTATGCCCTGCTCGGAGCGCTCGTAGATCTGCGGGACAGCAGGTAGATCGCGGTCGAACGCCGTCATCCGCCCCCCACCTCCTACAACGCGTAATCGGCCCGGCCGCCGCGAAATCGATGCCGATCGCAGAGGCCGCTTTTCCGAATTGTCGCATTAGTCGGTCACACCGACGGACACTCCGACAATTACCCGACCATCGCCCGAGCGAGGGCACCCGAGACGGTCACACACCCCGTCGCCGACCAACCGCACACCGTGTGCGTCCACGTCCACCCGGTCGGGTTACCCCCGAACCCGTCCGGCACACGCCGTGGCCGGTCGGCCACGTCGCCCCGCACCGCGCGCGGCCCTCCGGCGGCGTCGCCGGGACTGCTCCACGCGCCCGCGCCGCCGATGGGCGGCCAGCGTCTGCTCCGACTGTAGCGCTCCGCCCCGCACGCCCGCGACCAGCAGGAACGCGCCGTGGGCGGGTCGTTACCCGGACGTGCACCGGCCGGTTACGGCGCACGGGTGAAGCGGCGCCGCACCGGACGCCGACGGCCGCCCGCCCCCGACGCGGCGGGAGGTCGGACGGCCGTCGGCCGACGTGATCAGAACCGGTCGCTCGGGCGGTACAGCCCCCACACCTGGCGCAGGGTGCCGCAGACCTCGCCCACCGTGGCGCGGGCCCGCAGCGCATCCCGCATCGGGTAGAGCACGTTCTCCGTGCCCTCGGCGGCGGCCCGCAGCTCAGCCAGTCCCCGCTCGACCGCCCCGGCGTCGCGCTCGGCGCGCAGCCGCGCCAGCCGCTCGGCCTGCGCCGCCTCGATCGTCGGGTCGACCCGCAGCGGCTCGTACGGCTCCTCCTCGTCGACGGTGAACCGGTTGAGGCCCACCACCACCCGCTCGCCGGAGTCGATCTCCTGCGCGATCCGGTACGCGGACTGCTCGATCTCCCGCTTCTGGAAGCCCGCCTCGATGGCGTCGACCGCCGAGCCGTGGTCGGCCACCCGCTCCATCAGCTCGGTCGCCGCCGCCTCGATCTCGGCGGTCATCGCCTCCACCACGTACGAGCCGGCGAACGGGTCGACGGTGGCGGTCAGGTCCGTCTCGTACGCCAGCACCTGCTGGGTCCGCAGCGCCAGCCGGGCCGCCTTCTCGGTGGGCAGCGCGATCGCCTCGTCGAAGCTGTTGGTGTGCAGCGACTGGGTGCCGCCGAGCACCGCGCCGAGGCCCTGCACCGCCACCCGGACCAGGTTGACCTCCGGCTGCTGGGCGGTGAGCTGCACGCCCGCGGTCTGGGTGTGGAAGCGCAGCATCATCGACTTCGGGTTCTTGGCGCCGAAGTCGTCGCGCATCAGCCGGGCCCAGATCCGGCGGGCGGCCCGGAACTTCGCCACCTCCTCCAGCAGGGTGGTGCGGGCGACGAAGAAGAACGACAGCCGGGGCGCGAAGTCGTCCACGGCCAGGCCGGCCTCCAGCGCGGCCCGGACGTACTCGACGCCGTTGGCCAGGGTGAACGCGATCTCCTGCGCGGGCGACGCGCCGGCCTCGGCCATGTGGTAGCCGGAGATGGAGATGGTGTTCCACTTCGGCACCTCCTTGCGGCAGTAGCCGAAGGTGTCGGCGACCAGCCGCAGCGAGGGCTTCGGCGGGAAGATGTACGTCCCGCGGGCGATGTACTCCTTCAGGATGTCGTTCTGGATCGTGCCGTTGAGGGCCGAGCCGGCGACCCCGTTCTCCTCGGCCACGAGCTGGTAGAGCAGGAGCAGCACCGAGCCGGGCGCGTTGATGGTCATCGAGGTCGAGACCTTGTCGAGCGGGATGCCGTCGAAGAGCAGCCGCATGTCGTCGATCGAGTCGATGGCCACCCCGACCTTGCCCACCTCGCCGTGCGCGATCGGGTCGTCGGAGTCGTAGCCCATCTGCGTCGGCAGGTCGAAGGCCACGGAGAGACCCATCGTGCCGGCCCGCAACAACTGGTGGTAGCGCGCGTTGGACTCGGTGGCGGTGCCGAAGCCGGCGTACTGGCGCATCGTCCAGGGGCGGGAGGTGTACATGGTGGGGTAGACCCCGCGCGCGTACGGAAACTCGCCCGGGCCGCCGAGCCGGGAATCCAGGTCCTCCGGAAGGTCCGCGGCCGTGTAGACGCCCTTGATCGGAAAACCGGACTCGCTTGACCGCGGTTCGCTCATTAGCGGATGGTAGGACGCGCGACGGCGTCGGCGGGTGAGGGATACCGCACACCGGGCGACACGTCGACGGGCATCGACGAGAGGTGAACGCTCGGACACGTACCGTCCAGTTCGACAAACGTCCGCCGCGTCGGGTTTCGCATCGGGCGTCGGAACCAGCAAGATAGGGGGGTTGTGTCCCAGCCCCCCTCGAATTCCCCCGGTGGCTTTTCTGTGACTCAGATCCCGACGTGGAGCGGCGGACCAGTCAGTTCCCCCAACGGACGCGCGACGCCCGGCACGACCATCGGCGAGCGCTACTCGCTGCGCTCGGCGGTGGGCAACGGCGGCATGGGCACGGTCTGGCGTGCCACGGACACACTCCTGCGGCGGGACGTGGCCGTCAAGGAGGTCGTCCTGCCCCCGGGGCTGGCCCCCAGCGACCGCGACGCCATGTACGAGCGCACCCTTCGCGAGGCCCGCGCGGCGGCGGCCATCCAGCACCCGGCCGTCGTCCAGGTCTACGACGTGGTCACCGAGGGCGGCCGGCCGTGGATCGTGATGGAGCTGCTC
Organism: Micromonospora sp. AMSO12t; assembly: GCF_008806585.1. Classification (NCBI taxonomy): domain Bacteria; kingdom Bacillati; phylum Actinomycetota; class Actinomycetes; order Micromonosporales; family Micromonosporaceae; genus Micromonospora; species Micromonospora sp. AMSO12t. Next base: position 3,593 of record NZ_WAAS01000133.1, on the reverse strand, counting down.
GACGCCCGCAGCCTCGCAGACATGGTGATCGAGGACGGGCCGGTCGCGCAGCGGGTGGTCGCCAAGATCGGCATCGCCCTGCTCGGCGCGCTGGAGGTGGCGCACGCGATCGGCGTGCTGCACCGCGACGTCAAGCCGGCCAACGTGCTGATCTGCGCCGACGGGCGCTGCGTGCTGACCGACTTCGGCGTGGCCCGGATGCCCACCGACGTGCAGCTCACCACCCCCGGGATGGTGCTCGGCTCGCCGCACTTCATCTCCCCCGAGCGGGCGATGGGCCAGGAGTTCGGCCCGCCGAGCGACCTATTCTCGCTGGGCGTCACGCTCTACACGGCGGTGGAGGGGCGGCCCCCGTTCGACAAGGGCGACCCGATCGAGACCATGCACGCCGTGGTCGAGGACCCGCCCGCCCCGCCGCAGCGCAGCGGGCCGCTGGCCCGGGTGCTGATGGGCTTGTTGGAGAAGGACCCGGCCCGCCGCCTCGACGTGCACACCGCCCGGGCCATGCTGCGCGAGCTGCTCGCCGGCCCGCTTACCAGCAACGCCGCCGCCGTGAACTCGGTGACCGACCCCTACTCGGTGGTCCCGGTGCAGCGGCCCGTGCCGACCACGCCGGCCGCCGAGCCGGAGCAGCCGAAGCCGAGCGGGCAGATCGGCGGCCGGGCGATGCTCAACCCCGGCGAGTCGCTCACCGACCGGCTGGCGGCGCTGCGCCGGGGCGAGCGCCCCGCGCAGGCCGCCCTCGCCGCAAGCCCCGCCGCGATGGACGACACCAGCGCCGACGCCCTGGCCGGGCCGCTGCACACCCCCACCGGCGCGATGCCCGCGCCGAGCGGGTCCACGCCGGCCGGCCGCACCTACGGCGGCGCCGAGGCGACCCAGCGGATGACGTCCGGCGGGTCGGACGCCACCCAGCAGCTGCGCACCAACGCCGCCGGCCTGGTCGGCTTCAGCGGCCCGACCGAGGCGACCCAGCGGGTGAAGGCGGGCACGCCCACCTTCGGCACCCCGCCGGAGGCCACCCAGCGGGTGGGCGTCGGAGCGCCCGTCTTCGGCGCACCGCCGCCGGAGGCCACCCAGCACCTCGGCGGCACCTACGGCGGCGGCCAGTGGTCGGTACCGGGCACCGGGCAGCCGTGGGCGACCCCCGCCACCGCGCCCGCCACGAGCGACTCGGGCGGTGGCTTCGGCGGCCGGGTCGGCGCCGTCGGCAACCAGCTCGTCGGCACCGTCAAGGGCTGGCCGCGCAAGGTGCAGCTCGCCGCCGCCGGCGGCCTGGCCGCACTGCTGCTGATCGGGGCGGTCGTCCTCTTCACCGGCGGCGACGACCCGGCGCCGACCGTCCCGCAGGCCGCCCCGACGTCGCAGGCCCCGGCCGCCGGCGTGCCCGAGATGAAGGAGCACACCGGCAAGGGCGTACGGGTCATGGTGCCGCAGGGCTGGGAGATCAAGAGCGCCGGCAACTGGGTGGACTACGTCGACCCGGAGGACGAGGGCCGCAAGGTCCGGATCCTGGTGGAGGACTTCCGCACCAACTCGATGCGCTGGGCCGAGGTCGCCGAGGACGGTCTGAAGAACCGCTCCAAGTCCTGCGCCAAGCCGTACGCCCAGCTCGCCATGAACGAGGTGCAGTGGGTCGGCAAGGCGGCGGCCGAGTTCGAGTACACCTGCGGCGAGGGCGAGGCCAAGCGGCACGGCGTGTGGCGCGGCGTGGTCCACGAGGGCAAGGTCTACTCGTTCTACCTCACCTCGACCGACACGAAGTTCGCCGACAGCCGGCCGATCTTCGACGAGATGGTGAAGTCGTTCCAGCTCACCGAGGCCGGCTGAGCCCGGGGGAAGCGCGGTGGTGATCCGCCGGCGTGCTATCAAGAGACATGCCGGCGGAAACCACTGACATCGACGACATTCGCGAGCAAGCACGGCGCTGGCTCGACGACGATCCCGACCCGGCCAGCCGGGAGGAGTTGCGGGCGGTGCTCGACCGCCTGCCGGCGAGCGCCCCGGAGCTGGCCGACCGCTTCGCCGGCCCGCTGACCTTCGGCACGGCCGGGCTGCGCGGCCCGCTGCGCGCCGGCCCCAACGGGATGAACCTCGCGGTGGTCACCCGGGCCGCCGCCGGGCTGGTCGGCTGGCTCGCCGCCCAGGGCGGCTCCGGCCCGCTGGTGATCGGGTACGACGCCCGGCACGGTTCCCGCGAGTTCGCCGAGCGGACCGCCCAGGTCGCCACCGGCGTGGGACGCCCGGCGCTGCTGCTGCCCCGCCCGCTGCCCACCCCCGTGCTCGCGTACGCGGTGCGCCACCTCGGGGCGGTCGCCGGGGTGATGGTGACCGCCAGCCACAACCCGCCGCAGGACAACGGCTACAAGGTCTACCTCGGCGCGGAACTGGGCGGGACGCTCGGCGACGGCGCCCAGATCGTGCCCCCGGCCGACGCCGGCATCGAGGCCGCGATCCGGTCGGTCGGGTCGCTGGCCGAGGTGCCCCTCGGGCCGGCCGGTCAGGTGCTCGGCGACGACCTGGTGGCCTCCTACGTGGAGCGGGCCGCCGCCGTCATCGACCCGGACGGGTCGCGCGACCTGGCGGTGGCGTACACGCCGCTGCACGGGGTGGGCGCGGCGGTGCTCACCGCGGCGTTCGCCCGCGCGGGCTTCCCCGTGCCCGGTGTGGTGCCCGAGCAGGCCGAGCCGGACCCCGCGTTCCCGACCGTCTCCTTCCCCAACCCGGAGGAGCCGGGGGCGGTGGACCGGCTGGTCGCGCTGGCCGAGGCGACCGGCGCGGACATCGCCATCGCCAACGACCCCGACGCGGACCGCTGCGCGGTGGCCGTCCGGGACACCGGTCCCGCGGTGAGCACGCAGGCAGCGGTCGCCGGCCCGGATCAGGCGGTGGGGAACCCGCCCGGCTGGCGGATGCTGCGCGGCGACGAGGTGGGTGTGCTGCTGGCCGACCACCTCATGCGGCGCGGCGTGACCGGCCTGTACGCCACCACGATCGTGTCGTCGTCGCTGCTGCGGGCGATGTGTGCCGCCCGGGGCCTGCCGTACGACGAGACGCTGACCGGGTTCAAGTGGATCGTCCGGGCCGGCGGCGGGACCCAGCCGCTGGTCTTCGGCTACGAGGAGGCGCTCGGCTACTGCGTCGCCCCGGAGCACGTACGCGACAAGGACGGCATCACCGCCGCGCTGACCGTGGCGGAGCTGGCCGCCGGGCTCAAGGCGCAGGGGCGCACCCTGACCGACCGGCTGGACGAGCTGGCCGCCGAGTTCGGCGTGCACCACACGGACCAACTCTCCGTACGGGTGGACGACCTGCGGCTGATCGCCGACGCGATGGCCCGGATCCGGGCCGCCACCCCGACGACGCTGCTCGGGCAGCCGGTCACCGAGGCGCAGGACCTGCTCCCCGAGGCGGACGTGGTGATCCTGCGCACCGGCACCGCCCGGGTGGTGATCCGCCCCTCGGGCACCGAGCCGAAGCTCAAGGCGTACCTGGAGGTGGTGGAACCGGTGGCGGACGGGGACGTCGCCGCGGCCCGCGCCCGCGCCACCGCCGCGGTAGCCACCCTCCGCACGGAAATGGCCACCACCCCT